>JAFAHG010000296.1 GCA_019237315.1 Actinomycetota bacterium | reverse complement strand
CGCGATCGGGATGTTCTTCGACGGCGTCTGAATCGTCGGATACGCACCGTTCACCGTACGAACCGTGAACGTGATGCCGATCTTCTTCGCATCCGCCTCGATCACCGGCAGCATCTTCGTATCCACCGCACGCGTATCCGCGAGCAGGAGGACACCGTGGCACTGCGGCGCCGAGCACATGCCGTTGTGCTGCGTGTCGTACTTCGAGCCCTTCATCGCCGCCTTCGCCTTCGCGACGCTGCCGAAGTCACCGTTCGTGCGGTACGGGTGGTAATCGGCGAGCTGGTTGTTGAAGAGCGTGTCGGGGACGATGTGCTGCGCAACGGCGCCCACGGTCGGGCCACCCCACGCCTGGACGAGCGAGTGCTTGTCCATGACCCAGTTCAGCGCCTGACGGACGTGCAGATCGTCGAACGGCGGCTGCGTGAGGTTCATCGTGATGTACCAGGTGCGGTCACCCGAGTTCTGGTGGAAGTACTGCTTCAGGCTCGAGGTCGTCGCATACTTCCGCAGCACCTGCGGCGGAATGCTCGAGGTCGCCATGTCGAGCTGGCCGGCCTCGATCTTGTTGTAGATGTCGTCCGAGCTCGCGTCGACCGTGAACTTCACCTCGTCGACGTAGTTCTTCCGGTACGGATCGGACGCCTGGTCGTAGTTCGGGTTGCGGACGAGATCGAGGATCGTCTGGCCGTCGAACCCGCTCGCAGGCTTGATCGCCGAGCACGACGAGATGTTCACCTTGTCGCTGCCCGCGATCATGTACGGGCCCGACGACACGAGGTCGCGGCCGTACTTGCCCGGCTGGCCCGCGAAGCAGTTCCCGACCTCGGCCGGGATCGGGCCGGTCGCCGGCATCGCCATGCGCATCAGGAAGTCACCGGTCGGCTTCGTCAGGTTGAAGACGATGGTGTACGGATCAGGCGTGCTGATGCCGCTGATCGTGTTCCCGTGGCCGGCGTCGAACCCCTTGATCACCGAGTAGTAGAACGAGTACTCGGCGCCGTCCTTCGGGTTCGCGAGGCGCTTCATCGCGGTGAGGATGTCCTGCGAGTGGATCTCGCGGTTCACCGGCGGCGCGAACTTGATCCCGTGGCGCAGGTGGAACGTGTACGTCTTCCCACCGTTCGTCACGGTCCACGAGCTCGCGAGGTCCGGCACCGGCTTGTTCCCTGCGGCACCCGCCTGGTGCGTGTAGCCGACGAGCGTGCGGATCAGCAGGTTGTCGTAGATGCCGAACGCGTCGCCGAGATACTCGCCGGTCGGGTCGAAGTTGTCGGTGAAGCCGAACGACTGCTCCCAGCCGACGTTCAGCGTCCCCCCGGTCGCAAGGTGCGTCTTCGACTGCCCGGCGGAGCTCGCCGCAACAGCGACGGCGGCACCGACGAGCACCACCGCGCCGGCCAGGGCCAGCCTCCGAAGTGGTCTCTTCACGTTTCTCCTTCCTTTCCCCCAACGCCACCCCGGGTGGCGTTTGCACTGGACTACTTCTCGATCTGACGAAGGTTGGCTCGTCCGGTTAGGCCGAGTGTGTTAGCAAAGCGTTCAGGGGGCCGCGCGCAGCATCTCCGCGTAGTCCTCGTCGGTGAGCTCGATCTCCGCCGCCGCCATGTTCTCCTCGAGATGCGCGACCGACGAGGTACCGGGAATCGGCAGCATCACCGGCGAGCGGCGGAGCAGCCACGCGAGCGCGAGCTGCGCCGGGGTCGCCGCGCGGGCCGCGGAGAGCTTCGCGAGCGGCCCGCCGGGCTCCGCCAGCCGGCCGGTCGCGAGCGGGAACCACGGGATGAACGCGATCCCCTCGCGCTCGCAGTGGTCGAGCACCTCCTCCGCGCGCCGGTCGGCGAGGTTGTAGAGGTTCTGGACCGAGACGATCGGTGCGATCGCGCGCGCCTGCTCGATCTCTTCGACCGTCACCTCGGAGAGGCCGATGTGGTGGATCTTCCCTTCCTGACGCAGGAGCTCGAGCTCGCCGATCTGGTCGGCGAGCGGAACCTTCGGGTCGATGCGGTGCAGCTGGAAGAGCTCGATGCGCTCGAGCCCCAGCCGCCGCAACGACAGGACGCACTGCTGGCGCAGGTACTCGGGACGCCCCACAGCGCGCCAGTCCCCCGGGCCCGGGCGCGTGAAGCCGGCCTTCGTCGCGATCACGACGTCCTCGGGATACGGGTGCAGTGCTTCGAAGAGGAGCTCCTCCGCGACGTGCGGCCCGTACGAGTCGGCGGTGTCGAAGAGCGTGACGCCGAGCTCGACCGCGCAGCGGAGCACGCAGAGCGCCTCGTCGTGGTCGCGCGGCGGCCCCCACACGCCCGGACCGGTCAGCTGCATCGTCCCGTAGCCGAGCCGTGCGACCGGCGTCGTCCCCCCGAGCTCGAAGGTTCCGCCGGGCGCGCTCAGAGGAGGTCCTGGTACTCGGGATGCCGCTCGACGTACAGCGCGATGAAGGGACACATCGGCACGACGCGCAGCCCCTGCCGCCGCGCGTCGTCGAGGACGAAGCGCGCGAGGCGGCTGCCGTGACCGTGGCCCTCGTGCTCGGGACTGACCTCGGCGTGCGTGAACACGATCCGGTCCTCCCGCTTGCGGTAGTCGACGAAACCGGCGACCTCGCCGTCGAGATGGAGCTCGTATCGCTGCCGGTCGAGAGCGTCGACGACCGCGGGCTCGCTCACGCCCCGCGTTCTAGCGCACGGCGACGCCGCTGGAGCGACGCGAGCTTCTCGCGCAGCTCCGCTGCGAACTCGTCCAGCCGTGCACGGCGCGCCTCGACGAGGTCGATCTGCTGGCGAACGAGCTCGCTCGAACGCGTGAGGATGGCGATCCGCTCGGCTGTGGTCGGGTCGCCGTGCCACTGGTCGCGGAGCGCGGCGCGGGCCTCCTCCGCCTCCGCGAGCGCGACGAGCTCTTCGAGCGAGAGACCGAGCAGGTCGCGCAGGCGGATGAGCTCGCGCAGGCGTGCGACGTCGGCCTCCGTGTACGTACGGTGCGCACCCTTGCTGCGCTCCACGCCGCCGAGGAGCCCGAGCTCCTCGTAGTAGCGGATCGTCCGCGTCGTCACGCCGACGAGCTCTGCGACCTCGCCGATCCGCAGCGGACGTTCGGCAACCGTAGTCACGCCGCCTCCTCGAGCGCCGTCAGCTCGCCGACCGTGACCTCGGTGTGGTGGTACTTGCCGCCGCGGAGGAGCGAGGCGACCGCGGCGACGAGGCACGCGACGATCGCGAAGACGAACGCGTAGACGAGCGCGGTGTGGAACGGCGACGAGATGAGGTGCGGGAAGAAGCTCCGGCCGGTGAGCGCCGCGCTCTGGCCCGCCGGCAGGTGGTGGAGCACCTGCGGGCCGAGCAGCGTCTGCATCGGGTTGTAACCGAGGAACGACGCGAAGAGCGTCGAGACCGGCGGCAGATGCGACACGCGCGTCGCAACGTCGGCGGGAACGCCGTGCGCGACGAGACCCGTCTGCATCGTGTGCGGCAGCACGGACGCGAGGCCGACGATCATCAGCGTGAAGAACACGCCGATCGACAGCACGCTCGCGCTGTTCATGAACGTGGCGAGCATCCCGGCACCGGC
>JAFAHG010000295.1 GCA_019237315.1 Actinomycetota bacterium | reverse complement strand
GCGGCCGGCTCGACGACCGCCGCCTCGGCGAACCAGCTAGCCAAGCTTCACCGCCACGCGCAGGCGCGCAGACGCGGAACGCGGGTTGCGCGCGACCTCGGCGGCCGACGGCCGGATCGCCCGCCGCGGGGTCGCGCGCAAGACGGGCTCTGCGCCGCACGCGCAGAGCGGAAAGTCGGGAGGACACGTGCAGCCGTGCTCCTGGTTGCGCAGGAAGCGCTTGACGATCCGGTCCTCGAGCGAGTGGAACGAGATCACTGCGAGACGGCCGTGCGGACGCAGGATGTCGACCGCCGCGGGCAACGCCCGCTCGAGCGACCCGAGCTCGTCGTTCACCTCGATCCGAAGCGCCTGGAAGACGCGCTTCGCCGGATGACCGTCGCCGAAGCGCGCCGGTGACGGAATCGCGTGCTTGATCGTCTCGACGAGATCGCTCGTGCGTTCGAACGGCTGCGTCTTGCGGCGCTTCACGATCGCGCGTGCGATCTGTCGCGCGTACCGCTCCTCGCCGTAGCGGTGGAAGATGTCTGCAAGCTCGCGCTCGTCCGCGTCGTTCACGACGTCGCGTGCCGTCACCTCGGCATGCGGGTCCATCCGCATGTCGAGCGGCGCGTCGGCGGCGTACGAGAACCCGCGTTCCGGCCGGTCGAGCTGCATCGACGAGACGCCGAGATCGAGAAGGATCGCGTCCGCATGGACGTCGTTCTCGGCGAGCTGCGTGAGGACCGCGGAGAACTCGCCGTGAAGCATGCGCACCTTCGCACGCGTACTCCGGCGAAGCCGTTCGAAATACGGCGCGACCGTGGGATCGCGGTCGACCGCGATCAGCTTTCCTTCTCCGCGCAGCCGCGCGGCGAGGAGCGTCGAGTGGCCCCCCGCGCCGAACGTACAGTCGATCACCGTCTCGCCGGGCTGCGGCGCGAGGGCTTCGAGCACCTCGTCCGCGAGGACCGGGACGTGGTCAGTCTCTGTTGGCAATGCGTTCGGCAACATGCTCCGCGCTCCCTTCCAGCTCGCGGCGATGGTCGCGCCACTTGGCGCGATCCCAGATCTCGAGGTGGTCGTACATGCCCGCGACCGTCACTTCCCGCTCGATGCCGGCGGACTCGAGCAGGCTCGCGGGCAGCACGACCCGGCCCTGCCTGTCGAGGTCGCCGACGACGGCGCTCGCGAAGACGTACCGCTGCATCATCCGCGACTCCCGGCTGAGCGTGTCGAGCTCGCGGATCCGCGCCACCTGGCGCTCCCACTCGTCGTGGGCGTAGGCGACGAGACACCCGTCGAGACCGGCGGTGACGACGACGCGTTCCCCCAGCTGCTCGCGCAGCCTGGCCGGGAGCGTGAGGCGGTTCTTGTCGTCGAGAGTGTGCTCATGTTCGCCCAGCAGCATGGTCCACTGCGCCCCACTTTATCCCACTCTCCCCCATTCCGCAACCCTACGGCGGGTGCTTTCTGCGAATCGCGGCCACCTCGGCCCGGAGGGCTTCCGTGGGCTCGAGGAGGCCCCGCGCGATCAGCGAGGCGACGGCGGGCATGTCGGCGGGCTCGAAGCCCTGGGTCGTGACCGACTGGGTGCCGATCCTGATCGCGCCGGCCGGATCGGGGCCGTCGGGGGCCGGGCAGCCGATCTCCGAAAGCAGGATGTTGATCTCGGCGAGCCGGCGCGCCGCCGCCGTCCCGCCGCCGAGCGCGCGCACGTCGACCGCGACGTGGTGGGAGTCCGTCCCACCACCCACCACCGCGAGGCCCTCTGCCGCCAGCGCGGCAGCGAGCGCGCGGGCGTTCGCAATGCAACGGTCGGCGTAGTCGCCGCCGGAACGCGCGTGCGCGAGCGCCGCCTCGCCGAGCGGCAGGAGGCGGCCGACGTCGTAGTTCGCGGTCAGGCCCGGGTACACCGCGGCGGAGCAGCGCTCCATGACCCCGGGGTCGTCGGCGACGATCGCGCCGCCCGCGGGACCCGCGAACGACTTGTACGTCGAGAACGTGACGACGTCGGCGCCGTCACGGAGCGGCGTCTGGAACCGTCCCTCGGCGACGAGGCCCGCGACATGCGAGGCGTCGTACAGGAGGTGCGCGCCGCGCTCGTGGACACGCGCCGCGATCTCGCCCACCCGGTGGGGCCGCAGCATCAGGCTCGCGCCGATCACGACGAGCTTCGGCCGTTCGCCGTCGAGGAGGTCGGAGAGCCGGTCGAGGTCGACGTCGAGCATCTCCGTGTCGTACGGGAGCTCGACGACGCGGAGGCCGCGCACACCGGCTGCGCCGATCTCGTGGTGGCTCAGGTGTCCGCCTGCCCAGTCGGGCAGCACGGCGATCGTGTCGCCGGGTTGCGCGAAGGCGGTGTACACGGCGAGGTTCGCGAGCGTCGCGCTCGTCGGCCGGATCTCCGCGAAGCGCGCACCCATCACGTCGGCGACGAGTCGCGCGACCGTCACCTCGATCACGTCGATCGGCTCGAGCCCGGCCTGGTACTTGTCACCCGGGTACCCCATGCTCGGCTGCGCCGAGAGCAGCGGGAACTCGCGCGCCACGCGCGGCGCGTTGCCCCCCGCGTAGAGGAGGAGCGCTTCCTCCTCGACGCGGCGCGTGTGCAGGCCGGCTGCTTCCGCCGCCCGGCGCAGCGCCTCGGCGCCGTCCGCCGGCAGCGTCGCCTCGATCTCGGCGAGACGCACGCGCGCACGCTCGGATGCCCACGGTGCGCTGCTCACAGGCGAAGTTGCGCGTCGTACGGACCCGCGCCCGTGATGACGGCCGCGCCGGCCCGCGCGGCGAGCTGGAGCGCTCCGTCGAGGGAATCGCCGCGCGCGAGCGCGAAGCACAGCGCTGCGGCGAACGAGTCGCCCGCGCCGTACGCGTCGACGATCGGAGCCGGGGGATCGACTGCGCGAAAACGGCGCCCATCGGCGATTCCGCCCGCGGCTCCCTGGGTCTGCACGACGATGCCGACGGCGAGGCTACCGTCGTAGCGCTCGCCCGGATCCGTTCCGCTACCGACGAGCAGGTCGAGATACACCTCGGCGGCCCGCAACGTCTCGAGCTCGCGCGGCGTTGCGGCGACGTACAGCGACGAGCGTGCGGAACGCAGCACCTCGGGTTCGCCGGCGACGAAGAAGAGGGCGTCGTAGACGTCGCGCACGAGCTCGCGTGGACGGAGCTTCGGCCCGATCGTCGTGATGGTTCGTTCGCCGTGCTCGTCGACGAGCGTGATCGCGCGCCGCGTCCTCCCGAACCACTCGACGTGCACGTCGAGGCCGAGCTCCTCGAGCCGCCGGACCGAGGCGTGGCCGAGCTCGTCGTCACCGAGCGCAGTGAAGAAGTCGCAGCCGCCGGCGAGCTTCGCGAGCTGCGCGGCGACGACAGCGCCGCCGCCCGCGGGGCCCGACCAGTGCTCGGTGGCGTGCGCGATCTCGCCCGCGGGTGGGACGTGGTCGACGAGGGCGAACTCCGTCCACTCGACGTGGCCGACGACGGCGCATCTCACAGCCCGGCAGGCTGCCACGTTTCAGCCCATGATGGAGGCGTTGGCCGTCACGATCCCGCCGTTCGAGCGCTTCTACCTCCAGCACCGGGACGAGGTGCTCGGCTACCTCCGGCGGCTGCTCGGCGGGCGTGCCGAGGACGCATGGCAGGAGACCTTCCTGCGCGCGCTGCGCGCCTACGACCGGCTCGAGCATGGACGTCACCTCCGCGCCTGGGTGTTCACGATCGCGACGCGCGTGGCGATGGACGAGCTTCGCGCGAGATCGCCGGAAGAGCTGCCCGATGACGTTCCCGGCGAGGAGCTGCAGCGCCCGGCCTACCGTGAGCTCGAGCATCTGACGGCCGAGTTGCCGCCGACCGAGCGGGCCGCCGTCGTGCTCCGCTACGGGTACGACTTGCCGTACGCCGAGATCGGCGCGGCGCTCGGGTCGTCGGAGGAAGCCGCGCGTGCGGCCGCATCGTCCGGGGTCCGCAGACTGAGGAGGCAGCATGACGGTCACGCCTGAGCTCGACACGCTGTTCCGCAGCGCCGCGATCCGCGAAGGGGTCGTCGACGTGCGCTACGACGTCGTCGACTCGCCGGTCGGCGAGCTGCTGCTCGCCGCGACCGACCGCGGTCTCGCACGCATCTCGTACACGGTCGACGGCGGTGACGTCGAGCTCGCGCGCGCATTCGGCGTCCGCGTGTTGCGCACGCCGCTCGACGACGTCCGCCGCGAGCTCGACGAGTACTTCGAAGGCCGGCGGCGGGAGTTCGACCTCCCGCTCGACCTGCATGCGACCGGCTTCCAGTCCGAGGTGCTGCACGAGCTCGCGCGCGTGCCGTACGGACACACGGACACGTACGGCCACCTCGCGGCCAGGGTCGGGAAGCCGCGCGCCGCGCGCGCGGTCGGCATGGTCATGAACCGCAACCCGATCCCCATCGTGCTCCCGTGTCACCGCATCGTCGGCGCGAACGGAGCGCTGACCGGGTACGCAGGTGGGCTGCACGTGAAGCGTGCGCTGCTCGAGCTCGAGGGCGTGCTGCTCGCGTAGTGGTCGACCTTTCGCCGCTCTTCGGCCTGCGGATCACGACGCCTCGACTCGAGCTGCGCTTCCCGACGCTCGACGAGCTCGTGGAGCTCGCCAACGTCGCGCGCGCCGGGGTGCATCCGCCGGACACGATGCCGTTCCGCGTCGCGTGGACCGACGCCTCCGGCG
>JAFAHG010000174.1 GCA_019237315.1 Actinomycetota bacterium | reverse complement strand
CGTCGTCGGCTCCGTCACGTCGGACACCGTCAAGTCGATCGGCGGCCTCTTCCACGGCCGCGGCACGCACAACGTGTCGAGCGTCGTCGGCATCACCCGCGCAACCTCGCAAGCGTACAACCAGTCGTTCCAGGACTTCGTCGGGGTCGTCGGCCTGATCAGCCTCGCGCTCGCGCTCGGGCCGCTTCGCGCGCGACTCGACCAGGGGCTCTACCGAGTCGGCTTCGTGATCAAGGCGGTGTCCGGGCCGGGCGACTCGTTCCCGCACGCGGTGCGCAGCTCCTTCTCGGTGGTCGGCGCGTCAACATCAGAAAACGTCAAGTCGATCGGCGGCCTCTTCCGCGGCCGCGGCACGCACAACGTCTCGAGTGTCGTCGGCATCACACGCGCGACGTCGCAGGCGTACAACCAGTCGCTGCAGGACTTCATCGGCGTGGTCGGCCTGATCAGCCTCGCGCTGGGTCTCCTCAACCTGCTGCCGGTGCTCCCGCTCGACGGCGGCCACATCGTCATGTCGCTCCTCGAGGGGCTGCGCGGCCGCGCGTTCTCGCAGGCCGCGTACATGCGCTACAGCGCCGTCGGGATGACGCTCTTCGTGTTCCTCCTGTACCTCGGCCTCAGGAACGACCTGGGCGGCGGCCACAGCTAACCTAGAACCGTGGCCAGCGAGCGCTCGGTTCGGGTCGGAGACGTCCAGATCGGCGGCGGTGCGCCCGTCGTCGTCCAGTCGATGACGCTGACGAAGACGCACGACGTCCCGGCGACGACGGCGCAGATCGCGGCGCTCGCGAGCGCCGGCTGCGAGGTCGCGCGGGTCGCCGTCCCGAAGATCGAGGACGCGGACGCGCTGCCCGCGATCGTGCGCTTCTCGCCGATCCCGGTGATCGCGGACATCCACTTCAACGCGAGCCTCGCGCTGCGCGCGATCGACGCGGGCGTCGCCGCCGTGCGCATCAACCCCGGCAACATCGGCGGACCGGACAAGGTCGAGCAGGTCGTGCGCGCCGCGAAGGCCAAGGGGATCCCGATGCGCATCGGCGCGAACTCGGGCTCGTTGCCGAGACACCTCGAGGACCTCGCGCATCAGGACCAGGCCGCGGCGCTCGTAGAGGCCGCGCTCGAGGAGGTGCGGCTGCTCGAGCAGCTCGACTACCGCGACTTCAAGATCTCCGTCAAGTCGAGCCACGTACCGACGATGATCCGTGCGTACCGGATGCTGTCCGCGAAGGTGCCGTATCCGTTGCACCTCGGCGTCACCGAGGCGGGGCCGCCGTCGACGGGTTCGATCAAGAGTGCCGTCGGTCTCGGTGCGCTGCTCGCCGACGGCATCGGCGACACGATCCGCGTCTCGTTGACCGCCGACCCGGTCGACGAGGTGAAGGTCGCGTGGGAGATCCTCAAGTCCCTCGGACTGCGCGAGCGCGGCCCGGTGCTGATCGCATGTCCGTCGTGCGGCCGCGACAACGTCGGTGTCCAGCAGCTGGCAGAGCGTGTCGAGGAGCGCCTCGCGTCGTATCCGCAGCACTTCGAGGTCGCCGTCCTCGGGTGCGCCGTCAACGGGCCCGGCGAGTCGGGCGACGCCGACTTCGGCATCGCCGGCGGCCGGGACGTCGGCTTCGTGTACGCACACGGCCGCGTCCTGAAGAAGGTCGACTCCGAGGTCCTCGTCGACGAGCTCTTCACCGAGATCGACCGGTGGATCGCCGACGGGATGCACCGCCCGAAGCGCCTGAAGATGGCGAAGCCGGCCGCGCTCGCGATGGCGGAAGCGTCGGCAATCCCGCTCGAATAGCCTGCGGAGGCAACGATGGTCTTCCGCGCCTCACAGCGTTTCTTGCCGACCCTGCGCGACGCGCCGGCGGACGCCGACGCCGTCAGCCACAAGCTGCTCGTCCGCGCGGGGTTCATCCGGCAGGTCGGCGCCGGCCTCTGGACCTTCACGCCGCTCGGGTGGCGCAGCCACCGCAAGGCCGAGCAGATCGTGCGGGAGGAGATGGACGCGATCGGCGCGCAGGAGTGGCTTGCCCCGGTCATCACGCCCGCGGAGCTGTGGCGGGAGACGGGACGCGCGGGCATCGCCGCGCTCTTCCACGTCCGCGACCGCGACCTGCTGCTCGCACTCACGCACGAGGAGACGTTCACCTTCCACGCACGTGAGCTGCAGAGCTACAGACAGCTGCCGCAGTGCTGGTACCACTTCCAGACGAAGGGACGCGACGAGCCGCGGCCGAGCGGCGGGCTCATCCGCGTGCGCGAGTTCATCATGAAGGACTCCTACTCGTTCGATCGCGACGAGGAAGGACTCGACGCGAGCTTCCGTGCGCACGAGCAGGCCTACCACCGCATCTTCGAGCGCTGCGGGATCGAGACCTACGCGGTGCAGGCGGAGTCGGGCGTGATGGGCGGCAGCGAGTCCGTCGACTTCCTCGCACCGTCGGGCGCCGGGCAGAACGTCCTCGTGACGTGCGAGAACGGCGACTTCGCCGCTGACCTGGAAGTCGCGCGCGCCCTTCCGCGCGCGCCGGAGTTCCCCGAACGCCTCGACCAACCGACGGAGATCGCGACCCCCGGCACGACGACGATCGAGGCGCTCGCCGAGCTGCTCGCGATCGACCCGGCCGCGACGTCCAAGGCCATGCCGTACACGAAGGAGGACGGAACCGTCGTCCTTGCGCTCGTCCGTGGCGACGACCGGCTCGAGGAGGCGAAGCTGCTCGCCGCACTCGGCGCATCCGCACGCCCCGCGACCGAGGACGAGATCCGGACGGCCTTCGGCGCCGACCCCGGCTCGCTCGGCCCGGTCGGCTTCGGCGGCGAGGTGATCGCCGACGACACGCTGCGCGAGGGACAGTTCGTTGCGGGTGCGAACCGCACCGGCTGGCATCTCCGCGGGGTGGAGGCGGGCCGCGACTTCGAGGCACGCTTTGCCGACATCCGCGTCCCGCGCGAGGGCGACCGCTGTGTGAAGTGCGGCGGCGCGCTCACCTTCCGAACTGCGATCGAGGTCGGCCACATCTTCAAGCTCGGCACGCGGTACTCGGATGCGCTCGGAGCGATGTTCCTCGACGAGGACGGGCGCGAGAAGCCGATCGTGATGGGGAGCTACGGAATCGGCGTCGCGCGTATCATCGCGGCAGCAGTGGAGCAGAACCACGACGAGCTCGGCATCCGCTGGCCGCGCGCGCTCGCGCCGTACGACGTGCACCTCGTCGCGCTGGCGGGAGCGGAGACGCAGGCCGAGGAGGCCGCGGACGAGCTCTCGCGCGCGGGCTTCGACGTCCTTCTCGACGACCGCGACCTGCGCGCCGGGGAGAAGTTCGCGGACGCCGACCTGATCGGACTGCCGCTACGCGTCACCGTCGGCAAGAAGACGCTCGAGGACGGGATGGTGGACGTGCGAAATCGCACGACCGGCGAGGACCGACGTGTCAACGTTGCCGAAGTGGGCACGCAGGGATAGATGGCTCGTCGGCGGAAGTTCAGCTCGGAGGAGTTCGGGCAGGCGATCGAGCGGCTGATGAACGAGACGGGCGTGACCTATCGCGGGCTCGCCTCGAAGTCCGGCCTCTCGGCCGGATATCTCAACCACCTCGTGCACGGCAACCGTCCGGTCCCGTCGAACGACGTCGTCAAGCGGCTCGCGCACGCACTGGGTGTCGAGCCCGAGCACTTCCGCGAGTACCGCCTGCGCGTGATCACGGAGCGCCTCGAGCGCATGCCTGATCTCGTCGACCGGCTGTACCGCCGGCTCTCGGCGTAGTTGCCGACGAGGCCGTCAGCCTCGTTCAGCGCGACCCTGCGCGTCGCTCTCGACGATCGCCCCGGTGCGTTCGCCGATGTCGCCCGTGCGATCGGCGACGCGGGCGGGAGCCTCGGCGCGATCGACCTCGTGCGCGTGGAGCAGGGCCGCAAGGTGCGCGACGTCACCGTCGACGCCGCCAGCGCGGAGCATCTCGACTCGATCGTCGCCTCGGTACGCGCGGTCTCCGGCGTGGAGGTGGAGCACGTTTCCGACCGCACGTTTCTGCTTCATCTCGGCGGCAAGATCGAGATGGCGTCGAAGACGCCGCTGAAGACGCGCGACGACCTTTCGATGGCCTACACGCCGGGGGTCGCGCGCGTGTGCGTCGCGATCGCGGAGGACCCCTCGACGGCGTGGAACCTCACGATCAAGAACAACACCGTGGCGGTCGTCTCCGACGGGACCGCGGTGCTCGGGCTGGGGGACATCGGCCCCGAGGCCGCGATGCCGGTCATGGAGGGGAAGGCGATGCTGTTCAAGGAGTTCGGCGGTGTCGACGCGTGGCCGATCTGCCTCGCGACGAAGGACGTGGACGAGATCGTCGCTGCGGTGACTGCGATCGCGCCCGGGTTCGGCGGCATCAACCTCGAGGACATCTCGGCGCCTCGCTGCTTTGAGGTCGAGAACCGGTTGCGCGAGACACTCGACATCCCCGTCTTCCACGACGACCAGCACGGGACGGCCGTCGTCGTGCTCGCCGCCTTCCTCAACGCGCTGCGCATCGTCGGCAAGCAGGCCGAGGACGTGCGCGTCGTGATGACGGGGACCGGTGCCGCGGGCATCGCGACGACCGACATGCTGCTCGCGCTGGGTGTACGCGACATCATCGGCTGCGACCGGCATGGGGCGCTCTATGTGGGACGCGATGACATGGACGTGGTCAAGACCGCGTTCGCCGAGCGGACGAACCCGCGGCGGTTCGCGGGGACGGCGAACGAGGCGCTCGAAGGGGCGGACGTCTTCCTCGGCTTGTCGGGGCCGGGCGCCGTTTCGCGCGACGCGGTCGCCACGATGGCCGAGGGTGCGATCGTGTTCGCGATGGCGAACCCGACGCCCGAGGTCCCGCCCGAGGAGATCGAGGGGCTTGCCGCGGTGATCGCAACCGGTCGCTCCGACTATCCGAACCAGATCAACAACGTGCTCGCGTTTCCCGGCATCTTCCGCGGCGCGCTCGACGTGCGGGCCTCGACGATCAACGAGGAGATGAAGCTGGCCGCCGCGCACGCGATCGCCGAGGTCGTGAAGCCGGCAGAGCTCGGCCCCGAGTACGTGATCCCGAGCGTCTTCAACCGCGACGTCGCACCGGCCGTTGCGTCGGCCGTAGCCGCCGCAGCCGAGTCGACCGGCGTCGCCCGGCGCAGGCGCGCCGCCCAGCCCGCGTGAGCTCCGCGGCGGTGTCCGACTCCGCCTATCGGAGCGCCTCGGCCGTCAAGTGTCCTTTCGACCGAATGTGTGCCAACTCGTCCACAGGACGCCCCGCGTGGCGCCGCTTCGGCGCCCGCTATCGTGTGCCGCCACGGGGCGTGGCGCAGCCTGGTTAGCGCGCTAGTCTGGGGGACTAGAGGTCCCGAGTTCAAATCTCGGCGCCCCGACTCAATCCGTTCTGCCGCCGAGCGCGTAGTCAGCTCAGGTGTTGCGGCGGGCGGAGACGGGCAAGCGAGCGGGGACCGTGGTCGCCGTCCGCCTGCTCGCGCTCGCCGCGGTGCTCCTCGCCGCAACCGTCGTCGCCACGTCGTCGGCCGCGGCGCCCGGCATGCAGCTCGCGATCTTCGACGACGCGCAGACCCTCGGCCGGCCGGCGACGACGTTCCCGCTGCTGAAGAAGCTCCACGTGCAGGTCGTGCGGATGACGTTGAACTGGCGCATGGTTGCGACACGCAAGCCCGCAAGCCCCGGCGATCCCCTCGACCCTGCCTACAACTGGGCGCAATACGACACTGCGGTGCTGGATGCCGCGCGCTACGGCATCAAGCCGCTCTTCACGATCTGGGGTACGCCCGCGTGGGCGAACGCGGGACGCCCGGCGAACTACGCGCCGACGAACATGCACGCGCTGTACTCGTTCGCGTTCGCAGCGGCGAGCCGGTACAGCGGAAACTTCGTCCGAACCGACGGAACGCAGCTTCCGGCGGTCCGGCTCTGGCTCGCGTGGAACGAGCCGAACAACCCGATCGAGCTATCGCCTCAGTTCACGCGCACGAAGGGCAAGTGGACGATGGCCTCGCCGGCGATCTACGCGCAGATCTGCACAGCGGTGTATGCCGCCGTGCACGCGGCGGAGGACGGCGCGAAGGTCGGATGCGGCGCCACGGCCCCCCGCGGTGACAACGCACCCGAGAGCACGCGGCCGTCGATCTCGCCGATCGCGTTCCTCAAAGCCGTGAAGGCGGCGGGGCTGCGCACCTTCGACGCGTGGGCCCACCATCCGTACTACGGCCGCCCCGACGAGACGCCCGCGACGAAGCCCCCGTCATGGGAGGGTGCGGTCGAGCTCGGCAACATCGGCGCGCTCATCACCGAGCTCACGAAGCTCTACGGGCCGCGGCGCGTCTGGATCACCGAGTACGGCTTCCAGACGAACCCGCCGGACCGGCTGTTCGGCGTCTCCTGGGCGAAGCAGGCTGCGTACCTGCGGCAGGCCTACGCGCTCGCGCGGGCCAACACCCGGATCGACCTCTTCACGTGGTTTCCGCTGCGCGACGAGGTCAACGTCGCCGCCGGCTGGCAATCCGGCCTCCTCACGGCGTCCGGCGTCGCAAAACCCGCGTTCGCGGCGTTCGAGCACCTGCGCGGCTAGGGGCCCTTGTTGCCCGCCGGGCGGGGTGGGATGATGGGAGGCGCCCCCGATGCGTCGCGCCCTGCTCCTCTGGGCGGCCGTCGCGCTTGCGCTGCCCGCGTTCGCGGGCGCCTCGCCGGTCGTCTCCGCCTTCTACTACCCGTGGTACGGGACCTCGGCGCGCGACGGAGCCTGGCTCCACTGGTCGCAGAACGGGCACACCCCGCCGGCCGACATCGCGTCGAACTACTGGCCCGCGCAGGGCCCGTACTCGTCAGCCGACCCGGCGGTGCTCGCGGCACAGATGTCGGAGATCCGCGCCGCGGGGATCGACCAGATCGTCGTCTCGTGGTGGGGGCGTGGGTCCGCCGAGGATGCGCGTCTCCCCGCGGTGATCGCGGCGGCGCATCGCGACGGGCTTGCGGTTGCGGTGCACGTGGAGCCCTACGGCAACCGCTCGGTCGCGAGCGTCGTCTCCGACATCGCATACCTACGGACGCTCGGGCTGACGACGTTCTACATCTACGAGCCGCTCGACTTCCCCGCCACCTCGTGGGCCGCCGCCAACAGGACGCTCGTCGGCGTCCACGTCTACGCGCAGACGCCGCTTGCCGGGTTCGCGGCGGCCGGCGGGTTCGAAGGGATCTACACCTACGACGTCCTCGTGTGGAGCGGCGACAAGTTCGCGCGCATCTGCGCGGAGGCGCACGCCGCGCACCTGCTCTGCCTGCCGTCGGTCGGCCCGGGCTTCGATTCGCAGCGTGCGACGGGTGACACGCGCGTGAAGCCGCGCCGGAACGGCGTCACCTACGACGACATGTGGCGCGCGGCGATCGCTGCGGGAGCCGACCAGATCACGATCACGTCGTTCAACGAGTGGCACGAGGGCACGCAGATCGAGCCGGCGGCAGCGCACGGCGGCTATCTCTCGTATGACGGTGCGTGGGGTCTGCACGGCACGGCCGCACAGTCCGCGTACCTCGAGCGCACCGCGTACTGGTCGGCGCTCTTCCGCAGGGCGGTCGCCGCACGGACGACCGTCTCGGCGCACTAAACGGCGAGCGGAATGCGGATGCGGAACGTCGTGCCGCGGCCAGGCGCGGATTCGACGCCGACTGCTCCTCCGTGCGCCTCCGTCACCGCAACGACGATCGAGAGCCCGAGGCCGACCCCGCCGCTCGAGCGCGCGCGCGACGGATCGGCGCGGTAGAAACGCTCGAACGCGCGTGCTGCCTGCTCGGGGGTCATCCCGGGTCCGTCGTCCGCCACCTCGACGACCGCCGCGTCGCCGTCGCGGAGCACCCGCACCGCGACGTGCGTTCCGGCCGGCGTGTGCGAGCGGACGTTCGCGAGCAGGTTGTCGACGACCTGACGCAGTCGCCCGCGGTCGCCGGTGACGACGAGCGGCTCCGCCGCGAGCTCGACCGGGCGCGTCGGGTCGACGGCCTGCGCGGTCTCGACCGATTCGCGGACGACGTCGTCGAGTGCGACGCGCTCGCGCTCGAGGGGCCGGCCTTCGTCGAGCCTCGCGAGCAGGAGCAGGTCCTCGACGAGCGCGCTCATGCGCTCGCTCTCGCGTTCGATCCCCGCCATCGCTCGCTCCAGGTCGGCCGGGCGCGTCGAAGCACCGCGGCCGAACAGCTCCGCGTACGCGCGCACGGCGGCGAGAGGTGTCCGGAGCTCGTGCGACGCGTCCGCGACGAAACGGCGCAACCGCTGGTCCGAGGACTCGATCCGGTCGAGCATCGCGTTG
>JAFAHG010000154.1 GCA_019237315.1 Actinomycetota bacterium | reverse complement strand
GTTCAGCGCCTGGCGCACGTCCATCCGCATCGTCTCGGCGAGCGGGTGGTCGCGCTTGTTCACGACGATCACGTCCGGTATCTCCATGATCCCCGCCTTCAGCGCCTGCACCGAGTCGCCGGAGCCGGGCATGAGGACGAGCACCACCGTGTCGGCGATCGACACGACGCCGACCTCGTTCTGGCCGGTGCCGACCGTCTCGAGCAGGACGAGGTCCTTGCCTGCCGCGTCGAGGATGAGCAGCGCCTGCAGCGTGGCCTCGGCGAGGCCCCCCGCGTGCCCGCGTGTCCCCATCGAGCGGATGAACACACCCGGGTCGAGGAAGTGATCCGCGAGGCGGATGCGGTCGCCGAGGAGCGCGCCCTGCGTGAACGGGCTCGAGGGGTCGACGGAGATCATCCCGACGGTCTTCTCCTCCTCGCGCACTTGGCGGATGAGCGCGGATGCGAGACTCGACTTGCCGACCCCGGGCGGCCCGGTGATACCGATCCCCCACGCGCGGCCCGTGCTCGGATACAGCTCGCGGACGAGCTCGGCCGCCTGCGGCTCCGCGTCCTCGACGAGCGAGATGGCACGGGCGAGCGCACGCGGCTCGCCTACGCGGACGCCTTCGACGAGCTCGGGGGTCGTCGGCGCCGGGCGGCTCATGCGGGATGCGCCACGGTGCGCTCAGCCGGTACGCGTGCGATGCGCCACGCCGTTGCGGCGGCGACGACGATCGTGACGGCGGCGGCTGCGTAGACCCACCGCGGGCCGACCGCATTGGTCAGCGGGCCCGCGATGACGAACGAGATCGCGAGCACGGCGTAGTTCGCGCTCATCAGCAACGTGAACGCACGGCCGCGGACGCGATCGGGCGCGCCGCGCTGCACGAACGTGCTGTTGGCGACGATCGCGCCGCCGTTTCCGAAGCCGGAGAGCACCATCGCAAGCGTGCCGACCCACACGTTCGGTGCGGCGGCGGCACCGGCGATGCCGAGCGCGAAGACAAGCAGCATGCGGACGTAGGTGAGCTGGAGTCCGCGTTCGAGCAGGTTCGACGCGGCGAGCCCGCCGGCGACGAGACCCACGCCCGACCCCGTCCACAGGAGCCCGAATCCGAAGTCGCCCGCGGAGTAGGAACGCTTCGCGAGGAAGACCTCCGCGACGTTGATCGCGCCGTTCGCGAGCATCACGACCGACCACGCGACGAGAACGCAGAGGAGCGCGCGCGAGCTGCGCACGACCGCGAACCCCTCCGCGAGATCGCGCCAGTGGCCGCGGCCGATCGGACGGTCGCTCTGGAGGAGCCGCGACGGTATCCGCAGCACGAGCAGGGCGGAGAGGCCGAACGTCGCGGCGTTCACCCAGTACGCGAGGTGCGGTCCCGACGCGGCGGTGATGGCGCCGCCGGCGAGCGGACCGAGCGCGACCGTCGTCCACTCGACGAGATAGAGCAGCGCGTTGGCGTCGGGAAGCTCGTCGTCGCCCACGAGGTTCGGCAGGCCGGCGAGCACCGCGGGACGGAAGAACGCGTTCCCGATGCCCGCGACGAGCGCGAGCGCGACGATCGCCGCCGCGGAGTGCACGAACGGCAACGTCGCGAACACGGCCAGCCGTGCGAGGTCGGACGCGACCATCAGCCCCTTGCGCGAGAGCGCGTCGACGAGCGGCCCGAGCAGGACGCCGAGGAAGACCGCGGGCACGATGTTCGCGAGGAGGAGCGCGCCGACCCACCAGCCGGAGTGCGTGCGGTCGTAGACGTCGACCTGCAGCGCGACGACGGCGAGCCACGTCCCGATGCCGGACGCGAACGTCGCTGCGAAGAGCACCCGAAAGCGGCCGGCTGCGAGCGGCGCCAGCCGCCGGCGGAGGTCAGGCAGGTGCAAGGACCCGCCCCAGCGCGGCGGCGAAGAACGCGTTCTCGTCCGGCGTGCCCACCGAGATGCGGATCGCGGTCGGGGCGCCGAAGCCCTGCAGGGGCCGGACGATCACGCCCTCGTGCAGCAACCGCTGGAAGAGAGGCTGCGCGTCCTCGCCGGTGTCGACGTAGAGGAAGTTCCCGACGGCGCCGTCCGCGGGCTCGAGCCCGTGCTCGCGGAGCGTCGCCGCGAGCCGTGCGAGGCCTTCCGCGTTGAGCGCGCGCCGGTTCGCGATCTCGGCGTCGTCGCCGATGCTCGCGAGCGCGGCGACCTGCGCCGTCGTGGTCAGGTCGAACGGCCTGCGGACTTTCGCCATCGCCGCGCAGACATCGCGCGGGCCGACCGCGTAGCCGACGCGCAATCCCGCGAGGCCGTAGATCTTCGAGAACGTGCGCAGGACGACGACGCGGCGGCCGCGCTTGACGTGCTCCTCGACGACATCGGGGTAGTCCGCCGCGGCGATGTACTCGAAGTACGCCTGGTCGACGACGACG
>JAFAHG010000058.1 GCA_019237315.1 Actinomycetota bacterium | reverse complement strand
CGGGACAGCGCTGCGGGATCATCGGTCCGAACGGCGCCGGCAAGTCGACGCTCTTCAACATCGTCGCCGGCGATCTGCCGCTGACGCGCGGGTCGGTCCGCTTCCTCGGAGCCGACGTCACCCGCCGGAGCGCGCACGCGCGCGCGCGGCTCGGGCTGGGGCGCACGTTCCAGACGACGACGCTGTTTCCGAAGCTCACCGTGCTGGAAAACCTCGTGCTGGCGCTGCAAGCGCATAGCGCCGAGCGCTTCGCCATGCTCGTTCCGCGCAGCCGCTACCGCGCACGCGACGAGGAGGCGCTCGCGCTGCTCGAGCGCGTCGGGCTGACGGCGCGCGCGCATCATCTGGTCGACGCGCTCGGCTACGGCGAGAAGCGGCAGATCGAGATTCTGCTCGCGCTCGCGCAGCGGCCGCGCCTGCTCCTCCTCGACGAGCCGACCGCGGGGCTCGCACCCGCCGACGCGTCGCTGATCACCTCGATGCTCAAACGGTTGGATTCGACCACGACGCTGGTGCTCATCGAGCACGACATGTCGGTCATGTTCGACGTCGTCGATCGGCTCACGGTGCTCCATCACGGACGCGTCGTCGCCGACGGGCCGCTCGACGACGTGCGCGCCGACCGCAACGTACAAGACGTCTACCTGGGCGGCCAACTATGATGCTCGAAGTCGACGACGTCCACACGTACTACGAGCACAGCCACATCCTGCACGGCGTGACGTTGCGCGCGCAGGCAGGCGCGGTGACCGCGATCCTCGGCCGCAACGGCGTCGGCAAGACGACGCTGATCCGCTCGATCATCGGGTTCACGCCGCCGCGCCGCGGGACGATCCGTTTCGGCGGCGAGCCGATCCAGCGGCTGCCCTCGTACGAGATCTCGCGCCGCGGCGTGGGGCTGGTCCCGCAGGGCCGGCGGATCTTCCCCTCGCTCACCGTCGCCGAGAATTTGGAGATCGGCGGCGCCGCGCGCCGCGCCGGCGGGCCGTGGACGCGCGACGAAGTCTACCGCCTGTTCCCGCGGCTGCGCGATCGCAGCGGCCACTACGGCGGACAGCTCAGCGGCGGCGAGCAGCAGATGCTCGCGATCGGCCGCGCCCTCATGTCGAACCCGTCGCTCCTGTTGATGGACGAGCCGTCGGAAGGGCTCGCCCCGCTGATCGTCCGCGAGCTGGCCGCGACGCTCGCCGAGCTCAAGAAGACGGGCCTGGCAATCGTGCTGGTCGAGCAGAACATCGCGCTGGCGCTCTCGCTGGCCGACACGGCGTACATCATCAGCAAAGGACGCGTCGTGTTCGACGGCGATCCCGAACGTATCCGAACGGACGAGGAGGTTCGAACCCGTCACCTAGGCGTCTGAACGCTCTCCACCTGGAGGACCGATGCAGCTACGAATCTTCGTTGCCCTTTCCACGGCAGTGCTCGTGACGTTGTCCCCCGGCGCGCCGCCGAACGCCGCGCCGGCGGCCATCAAGGTCGCGCTGCTCGCACCGACCTCCGGCACCGCCGCCGCCGCCGGTCACGACATGGTCAACGGGTGGACCCTCTACTGGTCGCAGCACGGCGACGCGGTCGCCGGTCACAAGATCGTCACGAGCGTCTACGACACCGCCTCGAATCCGGCGCACGCGCTCGATCAAGCGCGGCATGCCGTCGAGCAGGACGGCGCGCAGATGATCGTCGGCCCGTACCTCGCCAACGAAGGACTCGCCGTCGCGCCATACGCGGTGCAGCACCGCATCCCCATGTTCTTGCCGACGGTCTCGGCCGACGATCTCTCGCAGCGACAGGCCAACGCCTTCGTCATCAAGGTCGCGGGGTGGAGCTCGAGCCTCACGACGCACGTCGCCGGTGTGTGGGCCTACGAGCAGGGACACCGCAAGATCGCCACGCTCGCCAACTCCTACGCGTTCGGCTACGAGAACGTGGGCGGGTTCGCGCCGACGTTCACCGAGAAGGGCGGGAAGATCGTCGCGCAGCTGTGGTCGCCGCTCGGCACCGCGGACTACAGCCCGTACATCTCGCGCTTGCAAGCGGCGAATCCCGACGCGGTCTTCGTCGAGATGGTCGGAGCCGACGCCGTGCACTTCCTCGAGCAGTGGAACTCGTTCGGCCTCAAGAGCAAGATCCCGTTGATCGCGAACGAGACGACGACGGATCAGTCCAACAT
>JAFAHG010000151.1 GCA_019237315.1 Actinomycetota bacterium | reverse complement strand
GCCGCTCGCGATCGTCGGGGCGATCATCTCCGAACCCGCCGCGTCGATCCAGGGCGGACTCGGCGGTGCGATCGTCAACTTCAGCCAGTACTACTCGATCGAGCCGCAGGAGCTCTGGGCGACGAACGTGATCGCCGCGGTGCTCGGCATCGTCTTCTTCCTCGTCGTCGTCGGGGCCGAACGCGCCATCGTGCGCCGGCCTCCGGAGCAGACGGCGTGAGCGTCGTCGAGCTGAAGGGTGTCGGCAAGCGCTTCGAGCGCGGCGGCACCGTCGCACTCGACGGGATCGACCTGACGATCGAGCCCGGAGAGTTCGTATCACTCATCGGCCCGTCCGGCTGCGGCAAGTCGACGCTGCTCCGCATCATCGGCGACCTCGTGGCGCCCACCGCCGGCACGGTGACGGTGAACGGAAAGACGGCGCACCAGGCTCGACTCGACCGCGACTACGGAATCGTCTTCCAGCACGCGGTGCTGTACGACTGGCGCACGGTCGCGAAGAACATCGCGCTGCCGCTGGAGATGCTCGGCTGGAGCCGCGCGAAGCGCGCGGCGCGGATCAGCGAGATGGTCGATCTCGTCGAGCTTGCGGGCTTCGAGCACCATCACCCGTGGCAGCTCTCCGGCGGCATGCAGCAGCGCGTCTCGATCGCGCGTGCACTCTCGTTCTCACCGGCGCTCCTCCTCATGGACGAACCGTTCGGCGCACTCGACGAGATGACGCGCGAGCGCCTCAACATGGAGCTCCTGCGGATCTGGCAGGAGACCGGGTCGACGATCGTCTTCGTCACCCACTCGATCTCGGAGGCCGTCTTCCTCTCGACACGCGTCGTCGTCATGTCGCCGCGGCCGGGACGGATCTCCGAGCTGATCGACATCGATCTTCCGCAGCCACGCGGCTCGGCGACACGTGAGGATCCGCACTTCTTCGAGCTCGTGACCGCAGTGCGGGAGTCGCTCGCGCGCGGAGGTGCAGCGCGCGCAGTCGAACAGGATCTCGCGTGACGGCCCCCGCAGCAGTCGAGGCGCTCCCGCGGGGCGCGCTCGCACGCCGCGTCGGGCACCGGGCGGGAGACTGGCTCCCGGCGCTCGTCGTGTTCGTCGCGGGGCTCGCGGCCTGGCAATGGGTCTTCTCGCCGCTCGCGGGGAAGTTCTTGCTCCCGCGACCCTCGGCGATCTCCAAGTCGCTCTGGGACAACCACCACGTCCTCCTCTCCGCCGGGTGGTTCACGTTCAAGGAGGCGCTCGGCGGCTTCGTGATCGGGTCGCTGCTCGCGGTCGCCGTCGCGCTCGTGCTCGCACGCTGGCGGCGGCTCGGCGAGGCGCTGATGCCGTACGCGATCGCGGTCAACGCGGTGCCGATCATCGCCTTCGCGCCGATCACCAACGCGTGGTTCGGCGTCCTCAACCCGCACTCGAAGTGGGCGATCGCGGGCGTGCTCTGCTTTTTCCCGGTGCTGGTGAACACGCTGCGAGGCCTCACGTCGGTCCGGCCGGAGGCCATCGAGCTCATGCGCTCCTACGCCGCCTCCGAGCTGGACGTCTTCCGACGGGTCCGGATCCCCGCCGCGCTGCCCTTCCTCTTCACCGGCCTGCGCGTGGCGACGGTGCTCGCGATGATCGGGGCGATCGTCGGCGACTACTTCGGCGGGTCGACCCTCGCACTCGGCGTGCAGATCGAGAATTCGATCACCCTGTTCGACTTCCCGTTCGGCTGGGCGGCGATCGTGGTGGCAAGCGCCTTCGGAATCGCGTTCTACGTCGCGGTCGTCCTCGTGGAGCGGCTCAGCCTGCGCGGAACGCCATCGACAAGCGACTGATTCTCGGTCAGAATCGCCGAGCATCGAACCCAAGGAGGGCTCATGAGGAGGAAGCACTGGGCGGCGCTGGGAGTCGCCGCCGCCGCGGTCGCGGCGGTCACGGCATTCAGCGCAGGGGCAGGCGCGAGCACGAAGCTGACGAAGGTCACGTTCCAGCTCAAGTGGGTGACCCAGGCGCAGTTCGCCGGCTACTACGCGGCGCAGGCGCAGGGGTACTACAAGCAGGCCGGGCTCGACGTGAACCTCAAGGTCGGCGGCCCGAACATCACGCCGGAGACCGTCGTCGTCGGCGGCGGCGCCGATCTCGGTCTCGACTGGCTGCCGAACCTGCTCGCGACCGACGAGAAGGGCGGCGGGCTTGTGTCGGTCGCCCAGGTCTTCGCGCGCAGCGGCATGACCGAGATCGCGTGGAAGACGAGTGGCATCACGTCCATCAAGGCGATGGCGCACAAGAAGGTCGGCGTCTGGTGCTGCGGGAACCAGCCTGAGCTGTTCGCAGCGCTGACGAAGAACGGGATCAACCCGAACAACCCGAAGGACGTCACGATCTTCAACCAGCCGTTCGACATGAACGCGTTCCTCAGCCACCAGATCGACGCAGCGGCGGCGATGACGTACAACGAGCTCGCGCAGGTGCTCGAGTCGAAGAACTCGAAGACCGGGAAGCTCTACTCGTTGAACGACCTGAACGTGTTCAAGATGGCCGACATCGGAACCGGCATGCTCGAGGACAACATCTTCACGACGAGCAAGTGGCTGAAGAGCTCCGCGAACCAGGCCACGCTCGTGAAGTTCCTCGAAGCGTCGTTCAAGGGCTGGATCTACTGCCGTGATCACGTCAGCCAGTGCGTGAGCATCGTGCTGAAGAACGGCCCAACGCTTGGCAAGGGTCACCAGACATGGCAGATGAACGAGATCAACAAGCTCGTCTGGCCGAACCCGAGCGGCATCGGGGTCGTCCCGCAGTCGGCAGTCACGCAGACCGAGACGATCGCGAAGACCTACGGCGTGATCAAGAACACGCCGCCGGCGAGCGAGGTCAACTACACGTGGGCCGAGAAGGCGCAGGCCGCGCTGAAGGCCGCGGGCGTCGACATCACCGGCGCGAACTACAAGCCGATCACCGTCGCGGTCACGCCGGGCGGGAAGTAGACGACTCTAAGCGGGGGCCTCGCATCGGCGCGGCCCCCGCTCTAGACTTCCGCGCATGTCCGTGCTGATCAAGGGGGGCCGCGTCGTGACGGCGGCGGACGACTACGTCGCCGACGTCTACGTCGACGGCGAGCGCGTCACGCTGATCGGGGAGTCGCTCGACGTCGAGGCCGACCGCGTCATCGACGCGTCCGGCAAGTACGTCCTGCCGGGCTGCGTCGACCCGCACACGCACCTCGCGATGCCCTGGCGCGGCGAGACGACGATCGACGACTTCGAGTCCGGCCACGCCGCAGCCGCGTTCGGCGGCACGACCACGCACGTCGACTTCTGCATCCAGGGCCGAGGCCAGACCTTCGCGGAGGCGCTCGAGGCGTGGCACGCGAAGCGCGAGGGGAAGGCGATCATCGACAACGGCTTCCACATCGCCGTCACCGATCTGCGCGAGGGCGGAACCCTCGAGGAGCTTGCGTCGCTGCCCGAGCAGGGCGTGACGTCGTACAAGCTCTTCATGGCCTACAAGGACTCGCTCATGGTCGACGACGAGACCCTGTTCAAGACCATGCAGGTCGCCGCCGACACCGGAGCACTCGTGATGGTGCACGC
>JAFAHG010000118.1 GCA_019237315.1 Actinomycetota bacterium | reverse complement strand
TCGTTGACGCGCGGGTTGTACTTCATCGTGCACGAGCCGAGCGGATAGAAGCCGGTGTCGACGCCGAAGTTGCGCGTCGAGAGCTCGGTGAAGTGGCGCATGACCTCCGGCTCGGCGAGCTCGGGCAGGCGCGGCGGTTGCCTGCGCGCGAGGTCTTCGGGGATCTCGGGGACCGGCAGGTCGGGACGCGGCACTGCGAGACCGCGCCGGCCGCGCTGCGAGCGTTCGTAGATGAGCTTCACGCCGCGAGCACCTCCGCGAGGCGGTCGATCTCGTCCGTCGTCCGCCGCTCGGTGACGGCGACGAGCAGGGCGTCGTCGAGACCCTCGTAGTCGCGCCCCAGCGCGTAGCCGGGGTGGATGCCGTGCGCGCGCGCGTCGCGCATCGCCTCGGCCGCGTTCCGTCCGACGCGGACGGCAAACTCCTTGAACGTTGCCTTTTCCGGAAACACAAGCTCGAGCCCGCGCTCCGACAGCCTGTCCTTCGCGTACTGCGCGAGGGCCATGCAGGTCTCCCCCGTCTCGCGCAGTCCCTGCGGACCGAGGAGCGACAGGTGCACGAGGCCGGCGAGTGCGAGCAGCGTCTGGTTCGTCGTGATGTTCGACGTCGCCTTCTCGCGCCTGATGTGCTGCTCACGCGTCTGCAGGGTGAGGACATAGCCGCGCTTGCCCGCGGCGTCCACCGTCTCGCCGACGATGCGTCCCGGCAGCCTGCGGATGTAGTCGTTCTTCGCGGCGAGGAAGCCGTAGTGCGGTCCGCCGTAGCTCTGGTAGTTGCCGGCCGACTGTCCTTCGCCGACCGCGAGCGCGCAGCCGTAGTTGCCGGGCGCCTCGAGCACGCCGAGGCTGACGAGGTCGACGTGCGCAACCGGGAGCGCGCCCGCGTCGTTTGCCGCGGCGGCGATGTCCGGCGCCGGCTCGAGGCAGCCGAAGAAGTTCGGCTGCTGGAAGATGACCGCGGCGGCGTCGCGCGCGGCGTCACGCACGCGGTCCGGGTCGGTCGTGCCGCCGTCGTGCGGAACCTCGACGATCTCGAGGCCGAAACCGCGCGCATAGGTCTTCACGACCTGCCGTACCTGCGGGTTCGTCGCCTCGGTGACGACGACCTTGGCGCGACCTGTCGCGTTCTTCGCGACGAAGCACGCGTCGGCGGCGACCGTCGTGCCGTCGTAGCCGGAGGCGTTCGAGACGTCGAGCCCGGTCAGCTCGCAGATCGCCGTCTGATACTCGAAGATCGCCTGTAGCACCCCCTGCGAGAGCTCGGGCTGGTACGGCGTGTACGCGGTGAGGAACTCGCCGCGCTGCAGCACTGCGTCGACGACCGCGGGAACGTAGTGGTCGTAGATCCCACCACCGAGGAACGACACGGACGGCACGTCGTTCTTCGCCGCGAGCTCCTCGAGGTGACGGGTGAGCTCGGCTTCGGGCAGCGCGGGCGGCACGTCGAGCTCGCGCCCGAACCGAACGCCGGCGGGGATGTCGCGGAAGAGCTCGTCGACGGTGTCGACACCGATCGCGGCGAGCATCGCGTAGCGGTCGGCGTCGGTGAGCGAGAGATAGCTCACGAGTCGGCGAGCACCTGTCGGTAGGCGGCGACGTCGAGCAGCGCGTCGCGCTCCGACGGGTCACTCATCCGGATGCGGATCAGCCAGCCGTCGCCGTACGGGTCCTCGTTCACCGTCTCGGGCGCGCCCACGACCTTCGCATTCACCTCGAGCACCTCGCCCGAGAGCGGCGAGATCAGATCCGACACCGCCTTGACCGACTCCACCTCGCCGTACGGCTCGTCCTTGCGGACGCTCGCCCCTTCGGCGGGCGGCTCGTAGTGCACCAGCTCCCCGAGCGCGTCGACGGCGTACCACGTGACGCCGAGGACGGCCTCGTCGCCGTCGATGCGCGCCCAGTCGTGCTCGCGGTGGTACAGCAGATCGTCCGGATACGACTCGCTCGCGGGCACGGCTAGCTCTCCTCTCGCTTGTAGATCGGTTTCGTGACCACCTCGCCGCGACGCTGCCGTCCGCGCACGTCGATCGTGAGCTCGGTTCCCGGCGCGCTCGCGGTCGCGGGAACATACCCGAGGCCGATCCCCACTTCGAGCATCGGGGAAAGCGATCCCGACGTGACCTCGCCGCCGCCCTCGATCCCCATCCCCTGACGGGGAATCGCCTGCTCGGTCATGCGGAAGGCGACGAGCTTCCGATCCGGGCCGCGCTCCTTGACGTCGCGCAGTCGCTCGACGCCCGTGAACTCCGTGTCGAGTGCGCAGACCCAGCCGAGCCCGCTCGAGATCGCATCCCACTGCGGACCGATGTCGTTCCCGTGCAGCGGGTAGCAGACCTCGAGTCGGAGGGTGTCGCGCGCGCCGAGGCCGCACGGCACGACGCCGCGCTCGACCACCGCGTCCCAGAGCGCGGGCGCGTCGTCCGCCATGCAGGCGAGCTCGACTCCCTCTTCGCCGGTGTACCCGGTGCGGTTGACCATGACCTCGACGCCGCCGACGTTGCCCATCGCCCAGGTGAACGGCTTCGCTCGCGGCAGCCCGAGCCGCTCGAGCGCGCGCGGGCCTTGCACGGCGAGGAGGGCGTAGTCGTCGGAGACGTCGCGGACGTCGGAACCGCGGATCTCGCGCTCGGCGATCCACTCGAAGTCGGCTTCGCGGTTCGACGCGTTCACGATCAGCAGGAACCGGTGGGGTCCCGTCCGGTAGACGATGAGGTCGTCGACGATTCCGCCGTCGTCGTTCGTCAGCAGCGTGTACTGCGCTTCACCCTCCTCGAGCTTCGCGACGTCGTTCGAGAGCAGGCCCTGCAGGAGCTCCGCGGCCTGCGGCCCCTCGACCTCGATCTCCCCCATGTGCGACACGTCGAACACCCCCGCGTCCGTCCGTACCGCGCGGTGCTCCTGGATCACCCCCTCGTACTGCACGGGCATCTCCCAGCCGGCGAAGGGAACCATTCGCGCTCCGGCCTCGACATGCCGTTCGAAAAGGGGTGTGCGTCTCAATGTCTGCATCGGTTCCGATGCTAGTTCAGTCGCAACGTCGTGTAGCCGTTGCGGCCGGAGCCGGGCTTTGCCCGGCGAGAGGCCAACCAAGCGTTGCCTGTGCACGTGCGCACGGGAGGAGTGGGCCCCGGGAGAGGAACCGTCGGTTCCTCTCCCGGCTAAAAAACGAAGCCCCGACACGAGGTCGGGGCTTCGGACCGGGTCGCTGGGACTGTGGGCGAAACGCAGTCCCGAGAGGGCACTACGCGCACCGTTCTAGCCGGTGCGCGGAATCCCAAACCAGCGGCTACTCGCCGCGCAGGAACGACGGGACGTCGAGGTCGGGCGCGAGGTCGGGGTCGCGCCTCGGCGCGCCGCCGAGCAGCGGCTCTCCCTCGAGCGTCGCGCGCGCGCGGCGCCGGCGCTGCGCACCGAAGCCGGTTGCGATGACCGTGACACGCACCTCGTCGCCTGCGCGCTGGTCGTCGATGACGGCGCCGAAGATGACGTTCGCGTTCTGGTCGGCAGCGCTCGTGACGACCTCGGCGGCTTCGTTGACCTCGAAGAGGCCAAGGTCGCGCGGGCCGGTGATGTTGAGGAGGATGCCGGTCGCGCCCTCGATCGACGACTCGAGGAGCGGAGAGCTGACGGCGTTCGTCGCCGCCTCGCGCGCGCGGTTCTCACCCTGGCCGACGCCGATCCCCATCAGCGCGGATCCCGCGTCGCGCATGATCGTGCGCACGTCGGCGAAGTCGAGGTTGACGATGCCGGGCACGGTGATCAGGTCGGTGATCCCCTGCACGCCCTGGCGGAGGATGTCGTCGGCCATGCGGAAGGCCTCCGACAGCGGCGTCTTCTTCTCGACGACCTGCAGGAGGCGGTCGTTCTCGATCACGATCAGCGTGTCGACCTTCTCGGCGAGCGCGACGATGCCCTGCTCGGCCTGGTGCCCGCGCCGGCGGCCCTCGAAGCTGAACGGCCGTGTGACGACGCCGACGGTGAGCGCCTCGAGCTCGCGTGCGAGCTCGGCGACGACCGGCGCTCCGCCGGTTCCCGTGCCGCCACCCTCGCCGGCGGTGACGAAGATCATGTCCGCGCCCTTCAGCGCCTCCTTCAGCTCGTCGCGGCTCTCCATCGCGGCCGCGTGACCGACGGACGGATCGGCGCCGGCGCCGAGACCGCGCGTCGCCTTCGCGCCGATGTGGATCTTCACGTCGGCGTCGCACATGACGAGCGCCTGCGCGTCGGTGTTCACGGCGACGAACTCGACCCCGGTCAGACCCGCGTCGACCATCCGGTTGACGGCGTTCGTCCCGCCGCCGCCGACGCCGACGACTTTGATCACTGCGAGGTAGTTGCCCGACCGCTCTCTCATGGCTCGACTCCAGTCGACCTCAAGCTGTAGTGGAGGCTGGAACCTCCGGTTGCCGCAGGGTACGGGCGATCTTCCCGGATGTCAATGCGGAAAACAGAGGCTCGATCTCCCTCAACCTCTACCTCGACTTTAGACTTGAGACTAGGCGGCTCCCGCGACCGGCCGCTCGGGGACGCTGACGTCGACGTAGCCGCGAGTCGCCGTCGGACCGAGCAGCGCGAGGATCCGCCGTGCGATCGCGAGCTTGAGGCGCAGGTCCTGGATGTCCCCGAGCCGGAGCTCGAGCCCCTGGCGGAGGACGAACGTGAGCTCGTGCTCGCCGACCTTGGCGAAGCGGACGCGGCCTGCGAGCGGCGGGCGAAGAGCCGCGAGCGCGGCCGCGGCGCGGCCGCCTGCGAGCGGCGGCAGCAGGTCGCCGATCGCGATCTGCGTGGTCGCCGGGACCCACGTGCGCGGAAGCGAGCTGAGCGAGACGTTCTTGACCTGGGCGAGCACGCGGCCGCGGGCCGACACGACGAAGCCGTCGTTCCCGCGGCGAAGCAAGAGCACCGCGCGCTCGGCGTGGACGACGACCCGCAGGGTGTGCGGGAACGACCGGTCGAACTTCACGGACACGACGTCGGGGCTCGCGGCGACGCGCCGGTCGACGTCGTCACCGGTGACCGCGAGCAGGCTCCGCCCCAGCTCGCCGGCGAGGGCCGCGCGCACCTCGGCCTGCGCCTGGGGCGTCCCGCCGACGACGACGAGGCGGCGCACCGCGAAGACGGACGTCTCCCGGGCGACGGCGTAGGACCCGATGCCAAGCGCGAGGAGGGCGAAGCCGACGAGAAGCGAACGGGGCGACGGGGCGAAGCGCCGCAACGCGGGCGCGCCGGGGCGCGCGGCTAGGACCGCGGTGCGTGAGGTCGCTCGCTTGCGCGCCGCCACGCGACCGGATTCGCCGCGGCGCCGTGATCCCCTACAGCGGCGGCAGCGCGAGCGGGCCGAGGAACCGGACCTCGTGCTCGAGCTCGACGCCGAAGCGCTCGTGGACGCGCGCACGCGCCTCGGCCATGAGCGCGACGGCGTCGGCGGAGGTCGCGTCGCCCAGGTTCTCGATGAAGTTCCCGTGCCGCGGCGAGATGACCGCACCGCCCACCCTGTACCCCTTCAGCCCGCACTGCTCGATCGCGTACCCGGCGCCGAGGTCGGCACGCGGGTTCTTGAAGACGCTGCCGAAGGTGCGCTTGTTGGTCGGCTGCGTCGCCTTGCGCGCTGCGAGGAGCTCGGCGATGCGGGCCTTGATCTCGGCCGGGTCCTGCCGGGTCAGCTGCAGCCGGACTTGCGCGACGACCTCGCCCGGCCGCAGCGCCGAGTGCCGGTAGGAGAGATCGAGCTCCGGCGGCGGCACGGTGCGAACACGCAGCGCGTCCGCGATGACAGCATCGACCAACACTGCGTTGAAGTCGCTCCCGTACGCGCCCGCGTTCATCCGCACTCCCCCGCCGACCGTACCGGGGATCGCCGAAGCGAACTCGAGGCCGCCAAGACCCGCATCTCGCGCCCGGTGGACGCAGACGGCGTTGGCCGCTCCCCCGCCGGCAACGATCACGTCGTCCTCGACTGCGACACGCGCGAGCTCGCCCTCGAGCCGAAGCACGAGCGCGTCGACGCCGTCGTCGTGGACGAGCACGTTCGAACCGAGCCCGATCACCTCGACCGGAACGCCCTCGCCTGCCGCGAACGCGAGCGCTTCGCGCAGCTCGTCGAGCGACGAAGGCCGCGCGAAGAAGCCTGCCGGGCCGCCCGTGCCGATCGTCGTGTGTCGGGCGAGCGCGACGTCCCGCTCGATCTTCATCGCTCGAGCCGCTCGCGGAGGAGCGCCGGCGCACGGTCGACGTCGCCTGCCCCGACCGTCAGCACGACGTCCCCCGGACGGATGACCCGGAGGACGTGGTCGACCCCCGCCTCGACGGTCGGCGTCCAGGCCGGTACGCGGCCGCGGTCTGCGAGCCCCTCGACGACGAGCTTCCCGCTCACACCGGCCACCGGCTCCTCGCGTGCGGCGTACACGTCCGTCACCGCGACGTCGTCCGCCCCGGTGAGCGCCTCCGCGATCTCGCCCGCGAGGTATCGCGTGCGCGAGTACAGATGCGGCTGGAAGAGAACGCGCAGGCGACGCGCCGGGTATCGCTCTCTGACGGCGGCGATCGTCGCGGCGATCTCGGTCGGATGGTGTGCGTAGTCGTCGACGATCGTGACGCCGCCCGCCTCGCTCACCTCGAACCGTCGCCCGGTTCCTGCGAACCGTGCGAGCACGGGCTCCGCCTCGCCGCGTTCGACGCCGGCGAGCCCGAGCGCGGCGAGCGCCGCACCGGCGTTCAGCCGGTTGTGCCGACCGGGAACGCCGAGATCGCCGTCGTACGGAGGCGCGTCGCGGACGACCTGAGGGACAGAGGAGGTCCAGCGCAGGAACTCCGCTTCGAGCTCCGCACCGGATCGGAACTCGGTGTGGTGCTCGAGCTCGACGTTCGTCACGACCGCGATCTGCGCCGGCAGGCGGAAGAGCGTCCGGTCCGACTCGTCGCCCTCGACGACGAGCCATCCTTCGCCCGCACCGGCGTTGCTGCCGAGCTGGGGGACCGTCGCACCCACGAGCCACGCCGGATCGAGCGCGAGCTCCCGGAGCACGAAGGCGACCATCGCGGCGGTCGTGCTCTTCCCGTGTGTCCCGCCGACGACGATCGCGCGGCGGAGCGACACGAGCTCGGCGAGGAAATCCGCGCGGCTGCGCCCGGGGACGTCGCGATACGCGGTCGACACGACGACCTCCCATCCGTCGGGTACGACCGGCTTCGGCGCGATGCGCACCTCGAGGTCCGAGAGCGGTTCGAGGTACGGCGTCTCCACCCGGTCCCAGCCGCCGACCTCGGCGCCCCAGCCGCGTGCGAGCTGCGCATAGGCCGAAAGCCCGGCGCCGCCGATCCCGACGAACCAGATGCGGCGCCCGTCAAGAAGAGGCAAGCGCGATCAGCTCCTCCGCGACGTCGTC
>JAFAHG010000016.1 GCA_019237315.1 Actinomycetota bacterium | reverse complement strand
CCGGCGAGGACAGCGCCGTTCGTGGTACGAAACAACAGAGCACGTAAGACGAGGTAGGCCGCCAAAAGGAGTCCGACCAACGACGGAAAGTCTCCCATCGCCGTCAGACCGAGCATCCCTGGAAGATTCTGGGACACGAAGCGCGTGTGATAGCGCTCGTAGAAGTACGGAATCGAGACTAGCGGGAAGACCGTCCAGAGGAGCGTCGCGCAATAGGCAAATCCGCGCCCGGCGAGGATCTTCGCGATCGCGTAGACACAGGAGAGTGCGACTGGCCAAAGGACGATCGCGTTGAATGCCATCACGTACGGCATACCGGCGACGATGCTCGGGCCCGCGAAGAACGCGATCGGCGCGAGCAACATCGGGTAGCCGTAACCGATGACTGCTTGCGGTATGTGGCCGTGCGCCAGGACCCACGCGCTCGTCCAGTACCAGGTCGCGTCACCGCCGGTGTAGTAGTACGGCCCGTTGTGCTGCGCGATCGCGGCGACGACGCCGACGACGGCCCACTGCACGAGCAACAGGACGACGAACACGTTCCACACGGGTCGCGCCATGACCCACGCGGACACACGGGCGACCGGCGCCCAGAGGCGACTCCACGGAAGCTCGAGCGCTGCGGCGCCGGCTCTAGCGAGCATGGACCGCAGCGTGTTCTCGATACCACGCGATTGTCCGCGCAAGTCCGTCTCGGAGCGACGTGCGCGCGCGGAAGCCGAAGAGCCGCTCGGCACGAGACGCGTCGAGCGCCCGCCGCGGCTGGCCGTTCGGCATCGAGGTGTCCCACACGAGCTCGCCCTCGAACCCGGTCAGGTCGGCAATCGTCTCCGCGAGCTCGCGGATCGAGATCTCGGCGCCTGTCCCGAGGTTGACCGGCTCGGTCCCGTCGTAGCGCTCCGCCGCGAGCAGGAAGCCTTCTGCCGCATCGTCGACGTAGAGGAACTCGCGGGTAGGTGTGCCGTCTCCCCAGAGCACGACCTCGTCCGTCCCCTCCAGCATCTTCCGGATCAACGCGGGGATCACGTGCGACGTCTGCAGGTCGAAGTTGTCGCGCGGCCCGTACAAGTTCGCGGGCAGGAGAAAGATCGCATCGAGGCCGTACTGGTCGCGATACGCCTGCGCGCCGACGAGCACCGACTTCTTCGCGACCCCGTACGGCGCGTTCGTCTCCTCCGGATAGCCGTTCCAGAGATCATCCTCGCTGAACGGAACGGGCGTGAACTTCGGGTAGGCGCAGACGGTGCCGGCGACGACCACCTTCCGCGTCTCGTTCAAGCGCGCGAGCTCGAGGACGTGCGCGCCCATGATCAGGTTCGCGTACCAGTACCGACCGGGGTTCGTGCGGTTCGCGCCGATGCCGCCGACCTCGGCGGCGAGGTGGAAGACGACCTCGGGCTGCGCCTCGCGGAAGAGCCGCTCGGCGTCCTCCCACTTCGTCAGGTCGTAGTCGCGTCTCCGGGCGACGACGACGTCGTCGCCGCGCTCGCGCAGCCGGTCGACGACGTGGGAGCCGAGGAAACCGCCGCCGCCGGTCACGAGAACGCGCATCGGAGCAAGGGTACTCACGCCTCGATGAAGTGCGAGAAGGCGTCGGTCAACAGGAAGCCGGTGAGCGCGACCGCGAGGACGCGGCCCCACCGGTCCTCGTCGTCCGCAGCGGAGAGCGCGAGCGGCCAGAGGGCATACCACGGGTCGAGCCGGGGAGCGCAGACGACGAGGAACACGGCTGCGAGACCGAGGCGCAAGCGTCCGCGCCACGCAGTCCATGCGAAGACGGCGAGTGTCGCGAGCTGCATGAGCGCGACGACGACGAGTGCCGGACGCCGAGCGAGTCCGGCGTCTTCGAACCAGCCGAGGAGGCCGAGCGAGGGGTGGTCCAGGCGTTCCTGCTCCGACAGGCTCGAGAACGCGTGCAGCCACGTTGCCCCGTAGAGCGCGAAGGACAGCGCGAGCACGATGACCCCGCAGACGACGAGCCCGGCGATTCCCAGCGGACGCCGCTTGCGGAAGCGGTCGATCGCCCACAGGACGAAGAACCAGCCCGCCGACCACTTCACGAAGATCGACACCGCCCAGCCCGCCCCGCCGAGCTGCGGCCTGCCCACCGCGAAGGCGAGGAGCACGCCGAGGACGAGCGCCATCATCAGAGCGTCGTTGTGTCCGCCGCCCGCGTAGTGCAGGGCGACGAAGGGATTCCACCCCACGATCGCCGCCGCGAGAACCTTGCGCGTCGCGAGCCGCCAGACGAGCCACATGATCGCGAGGACGCATGCCGCAGCCAGGAGGCGGAACGCGTACGCGTGGTGGCCGAAATGCGAGAGCGGGATCGCGACCACCTGCCAGAGAGGCCCGTAGGTCTCGACCGGCGGCCACGCTCCCGGCGGGTCGAACGGGTGCGACATTCGCCCCCACGCGACGTAGACGAGCGGGTCGCGGGAGAGCAGGAGCGGCGTGAAGAGCGGGACGAACTGGATCGTGACGGCGAGGGCGAGCACCGGGGCCGCCTTCGCAGGCCTGCGGGCGAGCAGCACGAGTCCCACCGCGTAAGCGAGGAACGCCGCGGCGAGCGACGAGTTGAGTGCCGGTCGCCAGCCGCCGGGCGCGTGGATCGGCGACGCGGCGACGTATCCCGTCGCACGGAACGCGGCGACCGCGACACACGTCCCTGCGAGTGCGAACGCGCCAGCCCAGACGGCCGGCGACTTCAGCTGATTGCGCGCCTCGGCTCCAGCGTCAGCCAGTCGACGCGGCCGTACCACTTCGCGCGGTTCTCGGCGTACCACGCGATCGTGCGCCGGACGCCCTCCTCCCAGGAGATCTTCGGGCGCCAACCGGTTTCGCGGTTCAGCTTGTCGTAGCCGACCCGCAGCGCCATGACCTCGCTTGCCCCGGGACGGAAGCGCGCGCTCGTCGTGACGATCTCGCGGCCCGACGGCCAGTAGCCCGCGTCCTCGCCGACCCG
>JAFAHG010000219.1 GCA_019237315.1 Actinomycetota bacterium | reverse complement strand
TTTCAGGGCGATGCGACTGCGCCGCCGCGCAGGACGCGCGGCGCCGAGCGGGCGTAGTCGAGCCCTGAGACCCACGTCAGCACCACAGCCACGAGGAGGAGCCACCACGACACGGTGTGGCGCCACGCGCCGGCGGCCGCGAGCGCGCCCGCTGCCGCCGCGATCGCCTGCGACCACGTCTTCAGCTTCCCGAGGTCGCGCGCCGCGATCACGACCCCGCGCTCGAGCGCCGCGAGCCGCAAGCCGCTGATCAGCAGCTCGCGGCCGACGATCGCCGCCACCATCCAGGCCGGAAAGACGCGCTGGTCGAGCAGGGCGACGAGGGTTGCGAGCACGAGGAGCTTGTCGGCGACCGGGTCGAGCAGGGAGCCGAACGCCGACGTCCGCCCGGTCCGGCGCGCGACACGCCCGTCGAACCAGTCCGTGCTCATCGCGACGCAGAAGACTCCCGTCGCCCAGTAGTCGTGCCCGTGGAAATGGACGGCCACGAGGAGGACGACGACCGGCGCCGCCACGGCCCGGATGACCGTCAGCTGATCCGCGAACGTCATGGACTTGGAGAATACGCGGGATGTTCGCCAAGATCCTCGTCGCGAACCGGGGGGAGATCGCGCTCCGGATCTGCCGCACGCTGCGCGAGCTCGGGATCCGGTCGGTCGCCGTCTACTCGGACGCCGACCGTTCGGCGCTGCACGTCGCCTACGCCGACGAGGCGTTCGCCCTCGGCGGCCGGACGGCGGCCGAGAGCTATCTCGACGTCGCAAAGCTGATCGACGCCGCTGCACGTTCCGGTGCGGAGGCTGTGCATCCCGGCTACGGATTCCTGGCCGAGAGTGCGCGCTTCGCGCGCGCCGTTTCGGACGCGGGCCTCGTCTGGATCGGGCCGCCGCCGGAGGCGATCGAGGTCATGGGCCTGAAGACTGCGGCGCGCGCGCGCATGCAGGCGGCCGGCGTCCCGGTCGTGCCCGGATCCGAGGGGACGCTCGACTCCGCCGAGGAGGTCGCGGCGCTCGGCGAGCGCATCGGCTACCCGCTGCTCATCAAGGCCGCGGCCGGCGGCGGGGGCAAGGGTATGCGTGTCGTCGAGTCGGCCGACGAGGTCGCTGCGGCCTTCGAGGGCGCACGCCGCGAGGGTGGCGCGTACTTCGCCGACTCGTCCGTCTACGCAGAGCGGTATCTCGCGGATCCGCGCCACGTCGAGGTGCAGGTCCTCGCGGACGGGCACGGGAACGTCATCCACCTCGGCGAGCGCGACTGCACGATCCAGCGACGGCACCAGAAGCTCGTCGAGGAGACGCCGTCGCCGGCCGTCACGCCCGAGTTGCGCGAGCGCATCGGCGCCATCGCCGTCGACGCGGCGCGCGCCGTCGGCTATCGCTCCGCGGGGACGATCGAGGGGCTCCTGAGCCCGGAAGGCGAGTACTTCTTCCTGGAGATGAACACACGCATCCAGGTCGAGCACACGGTGACCGAGCTCGTGACGGGCCTCGACCTCGTCCGCGAGCAGGTTCTCATCGCGGCCGGAGAGCCGCTATCGCTGCGCCAGGAGGACGTCGTCCTGCGCGGACACGCGATCGAGTGCCGCATCAACGCGGAGGATCCGTCCAACGGCTTCTTGCCGTCGCCGGGGCGGATCACGTCCTACCGGGAGCCCGCGGGGCCGGGCGTCCGCGTGGATTCGGGCGTGGCTGCGGGATCGGAGGTGTCGGACCTCTACGACCCGATGCTCGCGAAGCTGATCGTGCACGACGCCGACCGCGAGCGTGCGCGCGCACGCATGCTGCGCGCGCTCTCCGAGTACGAGATCGGCGGCATCGAGACGCTGGTCGGCTTCCACCGAGCGCTTCTCTCGCACGCGTGCTTCGCCGCGGGCGAGACATGTCACGGTCTCGTCGAGTCCGAGGAGCTCGCGCAGGCTGCGAAGGAGTTCTCTCACGAGGCAACGAAGGTACCGAGAGCATCGGACGGATCGTTGTCCACGAAGACGACGATCGTCGAGGTTGACGGGCGGCGCGTCGAGGTCAAG
>JAFAHG010000193.1 GCA_019237315.1 Actinomycetota bacterium | reverse complement strand
CACAACACCTATCCGGTGCCGGAGCCGTTCCTTGTGTTGGCGACGCAGAATCCGATCGAGTCGGAGGGGACCTATCCGTTGCCGGAGGCGCAGGTCGACCGGTTCATGTTGAAGATCCTGGTCGACTATCCGACGCATGACCATGAGTTGACGGTGGTGTCGCGGTCGTTGGAGGCGCCGCCCAGGTTGGAGCAGGTGTTGTCGCTCGAGGAGTTGAAGGGGTTGCAGGGCAAGGTGCAGGAGGTCTATGTCGATCCGGCGTTGATCAGCTGGGTGGTGGACCTCGCGACCGCGACGCGCAGGCCGTCTGATGCGGGGGTGGCGTCGATCGCGCCGTACATCGCCTATGGCGCTTCGCCGCGCGGCCCGATCAGCGTTGTTGCGGGGGCGCGGGCGATGGCGCTTCTGCACGGCCGTGACTATGCGGTCGTGTCGGACATCGAGTCGATCGTGCGGGACGCGTTCCGCCACCGGCTCGTGCTCTCCTACCAGGCCCTCGCCGAAGAAGTCACCGCCGACGACGTCCTCGACGACGTCCTCGAACACGTCAAACCGCCACAGATCGACTTCGGTCGGCCCGCGCCCGTCGCGGCGTGACCAGCCGCGACGACGCGACGCGCTCCGCCGGCCGGGGCGGGATGCTCGGCTTCCTCGACGCCGTCCAACGAAAGCGGACGCCTGCCGAACCCGGCCCGGGCACGATCACACCCGAGACGCTGCGCGCGCTCGACCTCGCGATCGGGCGACGCGTCGCCGGCATCCTCGCGGGCGACTACCGCTCCGCGTTCGCCGGTCTCGGCACGGAGCTCCACCAGGTACGTCCGTACCAGCCGGGTGACGACGTGCGCCGCATCGACTGGAACGTCACGGCGCGCACCGGCCAGGTGCACGTGCGCGTCGAGCTCGCCGAGCGCGCGCTCGTCACGTGGCTCGTCCTCGACGCGTCGGCGTCGATGGGCTTCGGCACCGCGGACCGGCGCAAGGCCGACGTGGCCGAGGGCGTCGCGATCGCGGTCGGCTACGCGGCGACGCGGCGCGGCAACCGTCTCGGCGTCGTCTCGTTCGGGCCGAGCGAGCCCTTCTACCGCAAGCCGCGGTCCGGACGGCAGGGACTCCTCCTCGCGCTCGCCGCGATCAACCAGCAGCCGGCCGGAAACGGATCGCTACGCGACGCGCTGCAGCTCACCGGCGGCGTCGCGCTGCAGCGCTCGCTGATCGTCGTCATCTCCGACTTCCGCGGGCCGATGGACTGGCAGCCTGCGCTCCTCCAGGTCGCAGCGCGGCACCCGACGCTCGCCGTCGAGATCCGGGACCCGCGCGAGCAGGTGCTCGCGGACGTCGGCGAGCTTCGGCTCACCGATCCCGAGACCGGTGAGCAGCTGCTGATCGACACCGAGGACCCGGCCGTGCGCGAGCAGTTCGCGGCGAACGCCGAGGCCGACCGCCGTCACCTCGCACACATGCTCACCTCGGTCGGCGTGCCTCACATCGCACTGTCGACGGACGGCGACTGGCTCCAGCCGCTGACGGTCTTCCTCAATCGCAGCGACCGCCGGTGACCATCGCCTCGCCGTACCTCCTCTTCGCGCTCGTCGCGGTGCCGCTCGCGGCGCTCGCCTACCTCGTGCTCGAGCGGCGCCGGGCGCGCCGCGCAGCCGGCTGGTCGAAGAGGGCGATGGAGCCGAACATCGTCGTCCGGCCTCCACGTCGCTTGCGCTACGTGCCCGCGTTGCTGTTCCTCGTCGCGCTCGCGCTGCTCCTCGTCGGCTTCGCGCGCCCGGAGCGCCTGCTCGGCAGCACGACGAGCGGCGGCGCCATCGTCACCCTCGTCGTCGACACATCGGGATCGATGGCGGCGACCGACGTCGGCGGTTCGCGCATCCAGGCGGCGCACGCACTCGCACTTCGCTTCCTCGACCAGCTCCCGTCGCGCTACCGGGTCGCCGTGCTCACGTTCGCGGACACCGTGAAGCTGAAGGTCCAACCGACGTTCGACCGCAAGCAAGCCGCGGCGGCGATCCCAGACAGGATCACGCCGCTCGGAGGCACCGAGGTCGGCGACGCGATCGACGAGGCGCTCGCGGTCACGGTCGAAGCCGTCGGCAAGGGCCTACCCGGCTCGCGGTATCCGCCCGGCGCGATGCTCCTCCTGTCGGACGGGGCGCAGACCGACGTCGGCACGAACCCCGGCGACGCCGCGCAGCAGTCGCTCACACAGGGAATCCCGATCGACACCGTCGCGTTCGGCACGCAGAACGGCGTGGTGCAGCAGTCGTCGACGAGCGGCGGCCACACGACGACGCAGACGATCGCAGTGCCGGTCGACTCGTTCACGCTGAGCCGGATCGCGCAGACGACGAACGGGACGTTCTTCACCGGCAGTACGACGACGGACCTCTCGAAGGTGTGGGACCACCTCGGACGCCACTCGGCCCGCGGGCGCGAGGGACACGACGTGAGCCGCGTCCTCGCCGCCGCCGCGTTCCTCTGCATGCTCGCGGGCATCGCGCTCTCGGGACTCTGGTTCGGGAGGATCGCGTGAAGCTGCTGCTCGCCGCCGCATGCGTGCTCGCACTCGCGGGAGGCGTCGTCGACGCCGCGTCGGCGCGCGACACGGGCCAGCCGTTCTACCTCGTGCCGCCTTCGCCCCGGCAGGAGTGCCACAACGTCAAGGACTGCGTGAGCGTGATCGGCCCGTGGGTCGTCGTACCGGCGAAGGGCGAGGCGACCTTCCTGCTCCTCTGTCCGAAGAACCAGGGGTATGTCGGCGGCACCGACTCGCGTGCGAGCTCGCCGGCGGTACACGTCTGGTTCGACGGACAGATCGGGGCGCCGATCAGCCAGAGCATCACGACGAGCTACAAGCTGCTGTTCCACGCGGTCGCGAAGAACGCGCGCGTGGGCGTCTTCCAGCCGGTGCTCGGCTGCATCACGCTGCAGAAGCACTCGAACGGCCGGTCGACCGTCTCCGCGCGCGCCACCGTTCCGGGCACGTCGACGGGCTCGCTCGACTACCAGATGCGGCTCGTCGTCCTCAACGCGGGCACGAACCAGAGCGCGACCGTCGCGTGCCCTGCGCCGGAGAAGATCGTCGGCAGCTGGAGCTCGCTCGCGTTCGTCAGCATCGACCCGCCGAGCGTCGCGCACGCGGGTGCCGTGAGGACCACGACGAGGATCGTCGGGAACGCCGTGCAGGGCTCGATCGCGACGGCTCTCTCGCTGCCCTTCGCGCCGCTCGCCGAGGTTCAGATCGGCGCGGTCTGCGCGCGGTGACCGAGCTGACGAGCATCCATGGGTTCTCACTCGGCGCGCCGCTCTACCTCGTCGCGCTCGTCGCGGTGCCGCTCCTCCTCGCGTATGCGGCGTTCCTGCGCCGGCGACGTTCTCCCTACAGCGTGCTGTTCACGAACCTGCGGATGTTCGCGGGCATCCCGGCGGTCAAACGCACGCGCTGGCGGCGCCGTGTGCCGCTGATCGCGCTCGGCGCCGCGCTCGCTGTCACCGGCGTCGCCCTCGCGCGCCCGCACGTCCGTGTCACCGTGCGCGACACGAGTGCGACGGTGATCCTCTGCGTCGACGTCTCCGGCTCGATGGCCGCGTCCGACGTGACCCCGTCGCGCATCGACGCGGCGGTCTACGCGATGCACCAGCTGATCGCGAGGCTGCCGAAGAAGGACAAGGTCGGCCTCGTCACCTTCAGCGACAAGGTGCAGGTCGTGTCGACGCCGACGACCGACCACGCGTCGGTGAACAGCGCGCTCGACACGCTGCAGCCCGAGACCGGCACCGCGCTCGGCGACGGCGTCGAGGGAGCGGTGAAGCTCGCGGTGTCGTCCCTGACCGCAAGCGGGACGCCGCTCGTGAAGCCCGGCCAGTACCTGCCCGCCGCGATCGTGCTCGAGTCCGACGGCTCGCAGAACCGAGGCAGCGCTGCCCCGCAGCAGGCGGCGAACCTGGCGAAGGCCGCCGGCATCCGGATCTACGGAGTCGCGCTCGGCACGCGGTACGGCGTCGTGACCGAGGGCAGCGCGCTCATCGGGCAGTCGATCCCGGTGCCCCCCGACCCGGGCGTCGTGTCCCTGCTCGCCCGGGTGACGAACGGCGAGGCGTTCAACGCCACGAACGCGAACAGCCTGAACACGATCTACACCAAGCTCGGCGAGACCGTCGGCCGGCGGGACGAGTCGAAGGAGATCACGTCCTGGTTCGAGGTGCTCGCGGGGGCCATCCTCCTCTTCGGGATCGGGAGCGCCCGCGCCTGGGGGGCGCCCCTCCCCTGATTCCGGGTGGGGTGGGCTACCATGGGATATCGATGACGACGCGGACGAAGCTCATCATCGGGGGCGCGGTCGTCGTGGTGGCGGGGCTGGTCGCAGGCCTCGTCGTCGCACTCAGCTCGAACGGCGGCACGACCACGTTGAGCCACCAGGAGTACGCCACCCTCTTCGCGGACGCGCAGGTGCTGCACACGAAGATCACGGTGCTGAACGACTGGCCGCGGCCCTACCAAACCTACCACGACGGCTACATGCACCGTTGCTACGAGTGGTGGGACAAGCCGCTGTACCTCTACAACCTCTGCTTCGACCGCTACACGGGCGTGCTCGTCAACAAAGAGCTGGCCTAGGCCGCTGGTACGATTTCGTCAGTCTCGGGAAGGATCGACAGGATGAAGAATCTCGCGAAGCTCGTCCCCGTGGCGGCGCTCGCGGCGGCGGCCGTGGCTGCATTCCCGGCCGGCTCGCTCGCCCGCACGGCGACGACGCAGCCCTCGAAGTTCCTGACGATCACCGTCGTCGAGTCCGACAAGAACGTGCGCCTCGGCATCTACGCCAGCACGGCGACGCACGACGGGCTGATCGAGGTGGGCGCGAACATCCCGCGCGGCGACTACATCAGCATCAACGTCATCAACGTGGGCAAGAAGCCGCACGACTTCAAGATCTTCGGGCACCAGACGAAAGTGCTCAAGCCGGGCGGCAAGGCGCACCTCTACGTCGCCGCCCTCATCCGCGGCACCTATCCCTACGGAAGCACGATCGACAAGGGCAAGAGCTTCCACGGGTTCGTCAACGTCGTCTAGCGGGGGTCACCGTGAAGCGCGTCATCCTCTGTCTCACCGTGGCCGGCTTTCTCGCCGTCCCGGCATCGTCGGTCGCGACGACGCTCCCGAACAGCAGCGTCATCGTCGACGTCCTCTTCACGAACCAGCGCACGATCGTCGCCTACTACCAGGGTGAGACACTCGGCAACGGGACGCCCGGCTATCAGGCGTTCGTCGGCACGATCGCGCGCGGCTCGTTCCTGCACTTCAAGATCTTCAACCGGAGCTCGAAGCCGCACCAGTTCACCGCGTTCGGCAAGACGACGCCGGTGATCAAGCCGGGGAAGAACGCGTATTTCAACAAGCTCGCGAAAGTGCGCGGGAAGTTCCCCTACCGCGACGTCCTGACGAAGAAGCCGAAGGCCTACCCGGGCAGCACCGGGACCTTCGTCATCGCGTAGGTCTGTAGGCGACGAGCTCGCGCGCGGCGCCCTTCGTCGGCACGCCTGCGCCGACGAGGAGCGTGTCGCCCGCGACCGACGGGCACGAGTTGATCCGCGACGGGGTGTGTGCGATCCATAGGCGCGCGCCGGTCTTCGCGTCGAAGCCGTAGACCGTTCCGTCGAAGGTCGCGGTGAAGACGACGCCGCGCGCGACCGTCGCGCAGCTGAAGTCGGCTTGCGGCAATGGCACCGTCCAGTCGCGTCGGCCCGTGGCGGCGTCCAGCGCGACGAGCTCCCCGCGCGCGCGGTGTGTGACGTCGACGTTCTCGAGTGGCTCGTAGCCGTACGCGCTGCCGCGCATGCAGAGGTCGACGACCGGCGCGAAGACGCGGCCGTCGGCGTACGCCATCGGCGTCAGGATGCCGCCGTAGAGGCCGGGACAGACCGAGACCATGTGCGTCGGCAGCGGCCCGGAGTCGTTCCGGTGCACACCGACCTTCGTCGCCCAGAGCCGCCTGTGCGTCTTGCGGTCCCAGGCGACGACCGTCCCTCCCTTGCCGCCGCTGATCACGGTTCCCTTCACGAGGATCGGCGGCAGGGCGAAGTCGTAGTCGCGCACGTCGTGCGGGGTGACCTGGTCGTACCAGTCGACGTGGCCCGTCTTCGCGTCCGTGACGACGAGCGAGTCGGTGTAGAGCGCCGGCCCGGCGAAGACGCCGCCGTTCGGGTAGCGCTTCGAGCCGCCCCAGGGCAGCGGGTTCGCGGTTCCCCAGAAGACCTGCCCGCCGCCCACGCTCGGCGCCCACCACGCGCCTCCGCCGCCGGCGAGCGACGGGACGTGCCAGCGGCCCTTGATCGTGTCGAAGCGCCAGAGCTCGTGTCCCGTCTGCGCATCGAGGCCGTAGAGGGTGCCGCGCCCGTTCGGCGGCGAGCCGATCGTGCTCACGTAGACGACGCCGTCTGCGACCTGCGGAGCGATGTCGACGTAGCGCTGCGTGTAGCTCGAGACGAGGAAGTGCTGCCAGAGCAGCCGCCCCGTCTTCGCGGAGAGCTCGAACGCGAGGCTGTCCGTGGCGCCGTAGATCCGGTCGCCCGTGACTGCGAGCCCGTCGGGGCCCGGGTTCGTCGCGTCGAAGAGGTGCTTCCAGCGAACCGCGCCGGTCGCGAGGTCGAGCGCGTAGACGTCGCTCTTCATGTCCTGCAGGTAGACGACACCGTGCGAGACGACAGGCGTCGCCGTCAGCACGCCGTCGGGGACGATCGGCGTCGGCAGCCGGAAGCGCCATGCGACGTGCAAGGCGTGGACGTTCGCGGCGGTGATGCCGCTCGCGGCGACCGCCCGCGTCGAGGAGAGGTCCGCGTTCGGCAGCGGCCAGTCGGAGCTCCTCGAGCCGCCGCCGCAGCCGGCGAGTGCGAGCAGCGCGAGCGCCGCGGCAAGGCTGAGTGTCAGACACCGGACATGTCCGGTGTCTGACACTGCAGTTCGGAGCGAACTAGCCAGTAATCGTGATCTGGCCGTGCATGCCGAGGCCGTCATGGCCAGGCACGTCGCAGATGTAGCTGTAGCTCCCCGGCGTCAGGTTGACCTTGAACGTCTGACTCTGGCCGGGGCTGATGATGCCGCCCGCCTGGCCGTTGAAGTCGACGTTGTGGTCGGCCTGGCCGTTGTTCGTCTCGGTCACGACGAGCGTGCCGCACGGCGCCGACGACGGAACGCCGCTGAAGCCGAAGTCGAACATGCTCACGCTGATCGTGGTCGTCTGCGGGCTCGCGCACGTGGTCGGCGTCGTGCCTCCCGTGGAGCCGCCTGTGCTGGTCGAGCCGCTCGTCGAGCCGCTCGTGGAACCACTCGTCGAGCCGCTGGTCGAACCGCTCGTCGAGCCGGAGCTCTTCGAGGTCGAGCCGCTCGCCGACGCGGCCGCCGTCACCTTGACGCCGACGCCGAGCAGGCCCTTCATGCCGGCGTTGGCGTGACCGGGAACGGTGCAGAGGTACTCGTACTTGCCGGTCTTCTTGAGGTTGACCGTGATGCTCTGCGACTGGCCGTGGTTCAGGACCTTCGTCGCCGTGCCGGTGCACGCATTCGCCGTCATGCTCGTCGTCGGAGACGTGCAGATCTTGAAGCTGTGGCCGATCGCGCCCTGGTTCGTCACCTTGAACGTGACGGTCCCGGCGGGCAGGTTCGAGAACTTCGAGAGCGTGAAGCCGAGCTCGCTCGGCTTGCCGGCGGTGACGGTGACCACCGTCACCTTCGTTGCCGAGTGCTTGACGGTCTGAGCCGACGCCGAGCCGGTGGCCGCGCCGAAGAACCACGCCATCAGACCCAGCGCGCACACCCCGAACAGACCGAGGCACATCGACAGTCGCTTGTGTCGCATGAAGGAACAGGCTCCTTTCCGAGATCAGCTGAATCCAGGGCGGCGAAAACTCGCAAGGACACTCTAGCCCGGTGGATCGGGATCCGATTGTAAGAGTGTGCTTAACGGGCAACGGGCCGGGAGACCCGGCCCGTTGCGAAGAACCACTCGGCGCGGACTACTGCGAGGACTGCGAGACGAACGTGGCGACGTCGGCGATCTGCTGGGCCGACAGCGTGGTGCCGAAGTTCGGCATTCCGCCGCCGCCCGTCGAGACGATCGACTCGACCGTCGAGACGGAGAGCTTCGTCCCGTCGAGAGCGGGGCCGTCGCCCGCCGGGGTGCCCGCCGCGGCAAGCGCGTGGCAGCCGCCGCAACCACCGGCACCGGTGAAGATCGACTTGCCGTTCGTCGCGTTCCCGGCCGGGAACGACGTCGGAGCTGTCGGCGCGGAGGCCGTGGAGCCCGACGAGGTGGAAGTGGTCGATCCGGACGATGTCGATCCGCTCGAGGTGGAGCCGCTCGACGATGTCGAACCGGAGGGCAAGCCGCTCGCCGACCCCGCGGCAGACGCCGAGACACCGATCCCGAGCAGACCCTTCATCCCCGCCGCCGCGTGACCCGGAACGGTGCAGAGGAATTCGTAGGTCCCGGACTTGCTGAGCGTGACGGTGATCGAAGCCGACTTGCCCTTCGCGAGCATCGGCGTGACCTTGCCCTTGCAGCTGTTCGCCGTCGCGGCCTTCGCTGCGGTCAGGCAGATCTCGAAGTCGTGCGGCACTGCGCCCTTGTTCGTCACGTTGAACGTGACGCTCCCGGACGGGACCTTCGAGCTCTTCGAGAGCGTGAAGGCGAACTCCGACGGCTTGCCTGCCGTGACGGTGATCACGGTTGCCTTGGCAGCCGCGGGATGGTTGGTCCGCGCCGAGGCGACGCCGGCGACGACGAGAGCCAGGAGCGAACCGAGGACGGCAACACTACGCATGAGCGGACCCGCACTCCTTTCGAGACAAAAGATTCAAAGAGATAACGGAGCGGTTTGCTCCTCGTAAACCCACTCTAGCGGCCTGGGGGCCAAGCCGCAACGAAAAGGACTAGCCGGGCAGCTTGACGGTCGCGACGGCCTGCGGGGCGTCCGTCGCAGGCGCCTTCGGGTAGACCGAGAGATCGACCGAGCCGCCGGGCGTCGCGTTCTGCGTCGAGAAGAACTGCCGCTGCTCCTCGTAGAGGTTGACCGTCGTCCCCGCCGCCGACGCGGGTAGGACGATCTGGAAGTTGCCGTTGCTGTCGGGCCAGGTCGCGCTGACCGGCTTGATCACGTGCCCGCGTCCGACGGCACCGACGACGATGCCCTCGTAGATCGCGCCCGGAAGCGCCTGCGGGTTGAGCGTCGTCTTGACGAGCGGCGCGCCCGCGGCGGCCGGAAGCTGGATGTCGAGCTCGGCGCTCTTCAGCGCTGCGAAGTTGACGAAGTCGCCGAGCGGCTCCTGGTAGGAGTCGGTGCCGACGGCGACGCCGACGGTCATCGGCACCGGGTCGTCACCCTCCTGGTCGGCGGCGACGAGGAACGACGTGTACTGACCCGTCGCGCCGGTCGGACGCGAGTAGGTCCAGAACTTGTGGTCGTTCGTGCGCGTCGTGACGACGGCGTTCTTCACCGGCGTCCCGTCGGCGTACGTGAGCGTTCCCTTCAGGAGGTAGCTGTACAGGCCGACCGGCATCGGCGCCTGGTTCTTGCCGAAGGTGAGCCGCCCGCTGACGACGAGGTTTCCGCCGGCGCCCTTGTGCGCCGTGAGGTTCGCGATCTGGTATCCGACGCTGACCGCGCCGGCCGCTCCCTGCAGTGCCGCCTTCTGCGCCGCGGTGGCGGGCCGGCCGCCGATCTTCGCGCCGCTCGTGTCGGCGACGGAGATGACGTAGCGCAGCGGCATGGTGTTGTCGACCGGGTAGGTGAACGCGCCGGACGAGTCCGTCGGCTGCGTCATCCAGCCGGCGCCTGTGCGAAGCCGCACGCCCGCGACGGGCTTGCCGGCGAGGAAGACGTGTCCCTGCGCGGCCACGGTGTCGTTCGTGTTCGGCGTCCAGGCCTGCACCATGATCGGCTTCGGCGGGACGACGACCGCCTGGCCGGCCTTGCGGATCGCGGCCCTCGAGACGTGCACCTGCGGCGCCGCGATCACGCGCGTCGCGGTGGGAGCGGCATGCCGTTCCTTCATCGCGATCGTGAACGACGGCGAGTTCGTCTGGTCGGCGCCGAGCGTGAACACCTGCAGCTGGCTGGCCTTCGTCCCGCCGCTCGACGACGTCGTCGTGCCGCCGACGGTGATCGCGACGTATTCGGTGCCGTTGACGGTGTAGACCGTCGGCCCGGCGGCGATCTGCGCGCCGGTCTGGAACTTCCAGAGCACGTCGCCGGTCTTGACGTCGAACGCGCGCAGGTTGCCGTCGCCGTCGCCGACAAAGCCGACGCCGCCGGCGGTCGTCGTGGGCCCGCCGCGCTCGGGCTCCGGGTCCGTGAACTTCCATACGCGCTTGCCCGTCGACACGTCGATCGCGCTCACGGACCCGTAGTCGCGCCACCCGCTCTGCAGGTACGCGCCGAAGTCGCCGTTCGCGAGGCCGAGGAACGTGTTGCCGAGGAGGAGCTGCTGCTGCTTCTCCTGCGCCGGCGTCTGCTGCTGCATCGCCACTGCGGTCTCGGCCGCCGCGTTGTAGACGTAGCCGGTCTGCGGGTCGAACGAGGCCGGTGAGTAGTTGAGACCGCCGAGCGACGACGGATACACCGCCACCGTCTTCCCCGGCTGGAGATCCGGGTGCTCGACGTTGTCGATCACCTTGACGCGCTGCCAGATCGGCTGCCCGGTCTTCGCGTCGTAGGCGAACCACATGCCCTCCATCGTCGCGATCGAGACGATGCGGCGCGTCTTGCCGCCGATCTTCGTCGTGTAGACGAGCGGCGGCTGCGAGCTGTCGTAGGCCCACTGGTTCGAGGAGAGCTGCTGCTGCCACCAGTTGAGCTTCCCGTTCGCGAGGTTGATCGAGAGCAGCGACGTGCAGCGCGGGTCGGGCCCCGGACGGAGCGACGGGTAATAGGCGGGCGACGCGGCGGCAGTCCCGATGTAGAGCGTGTTCGTGGTCGGGTCGACGGTCGACGGGGTCCAGTTCGTGCAGCCGCCGACGATGCGGGCCGCCTTCCGCCACTCGGTGCCGGCAGGCGGGATCGTCCACATCGGGGTCGACCACGCCGGCGTCAGGTCGTTCGCGTGGTAGGCCATGACGAACCCGCGCACGCCGTAGTCGGACCCGGCCGCGCCGATGATCAGCGTGCCGTTGTAACAGATGGGTGCGCTCGTCTCGGAGTAGCCGTAGTTCGCGTACGCGCCGGGAACGGCGTTCGCGATCGGCACCTCCTGCAGCAGCTTGCCGCTCGACGCGTCGAGGGCGGCGATCTGCATGTCGAGCGTGAGCTCGAAGATGCGGCCGTCGCAATAGGCGACGCCGCGGTTGGCGACGATGCCGAAGTTCGCGAAGACGGCGAGGTTCGGCGGCGCCCACTTCCAGAAGAGGTCGCCCGTCGTCGCGTTCACCGCGAAGACCTGGTCGTTCGCGGAGGTGAAGTACAGCGTCCCGTTGATCTCGAGCGGGTAGCTCTGCTGACCCTTCTTGATGCCCGGGATGAGCTTGTTCAGGTCGACGATGAACGTCCGGCCGAGCTGCCCGACGTTCGACGGTGTGATCTGGCTGGCAGGCGAGTAGCGGTTCTCGTCGACCGTGTTGCCCCAGTGGACCCAGTTCGCGTCACCGGCGGCGGCATGGCGCGCAGAAGCGCCGACTGCGGCGAACAGAACGCCGGCAGCCGCAAACGCCACGACCAGCACCCACCTTCCCCGAATACGCATGCTGCTTTTCCAGGATAGCGAAAGGTTAAGCACGCTTCAACGCATGCTCGACCCAGACACACGGTTCGCGATAGACGCCGCGCCCATCGTGCACCGCCACCGGAACGAGCGCGCCCGCGACGACGTACTCGCCGTCGTGGTCGAATGCGACGCCGGTCCAGCTGCGCCAGTCGTCGAGCGAGCCCTCGACGAGCATCGCCTCGTCGGCGGTGCCGGTGATCTGCCCGCCCAGGCGTTCGTGTGTGCGGAGCCACGGGTCGGCGTGCGTGCCGTCCTCACGACGCCACGCCGCGTACTCCTCGATCGGGACATGCGGGTGCTCGGCCTTGAGCGTCGGGCGGACGGGCGCGACGAGCTCGCCGCCGAACAGAGCCGAAAGCCCGCGCATGTGCTCGAGCATGATCCGGCTCAAGCCGCGTCCGCGGTGCGACGGCGCGATCATCACGGCGAGGGCACACAGGCGATCGGGCTCGCCGCCGCGCTCGAACACGCCGAGCAACGCATCTCGGAACTGCGCCGGGCGACCGTGCACCGGGATGGAGTTGCCCTCGGCGACGATCTCTCCCCCGTCGACGAGCGCGAACTGGAACTCCGGGTACTCGCCGTAGATCCGGTCCCAGTACCGGGTGACGACCGCGTCGTGGAGGAGGAACTTCGGCCAGATGTTCTCGAGCACGCCCTCGCGGAGCGGGACGATGTTCACCGCCGCTCGAGCAGCGCAACAGCGTGCGCTGCGAGCCCTTCACCACGGCCGGTGTACCCGAGCCGATCGGTCGTCGTCGCGCGCACGTTCACCTCGCCTTCGCCGATCGCCTCCCGCAGGCGTGCGCGCATCGCGTCGCGATGCGGAGCGATGCGCGGCTCCTCGCCGACGAGGACGCAGTCGGCGTTCACGAGCCGGAAGCCGGCGGCGACGACCTGCGCGTAGGCGTCGGCGAGCAGCGAGAGCGACGAGATGCCCTTCGGCGTCTCCGCGCCGGAGGGGAAGAGGCCGCCGATGTCGCCGAGCCCGGCCGCACCGAGGATCGCGTCCGTGAGCGCGTGGGCGATGACGTCTCCGTCCGAGTGGCCCGCGAGGCCACGCGGGTGGTCGATCTCGACACCCCCGAGGACGAGCGGCACGCCGTCCTCGAGCGCGTGCGCGTCGACGCCGATCCCGACGCGAAGGTCAGCCATCGAGCCAGCCTCTCACGCGCTCGAGGTCGGCGGGGGTCGTGATCTTCAAGAGGCGCTCGTCACCCGGGACGACCGCGACGCGGCCGCCTGCGGCCTCGACGAGCGAGGCGCAGTCCGAGCCCTCGCCGGCGGCCGCCGCGCGGAGGACGGAGGCGACGAACGCCTGCGGCGTCTGCACGGCGACGAGCTCCGCGCGTGCGGGTGTCTCGACGACGACGTCGCCCTCGACGCGCTTGACCGTGTCGGCGACCGGAAGTGCCGGGACGGCGCCGTCGAAGCCGCGGCCGATCGCGTCGAGGAGCTGCCGCACGAGGTTCGGGGGGAGCAGCGGACGTGCCGCGTCGTGCACGAGGACGACCGCGGCGTCCTCGGGTACCTCCTCGAGCCCGGCCCGCACCGACGCGGATCGCGTCTCCCCGCCGGGGACGACCGCGGCCACCTTCGACGCGCCGATCTCCTCGGCGAGCAGGATCGCCGGCTCCTCCCATTCGGGAGGTACGACGACGACGATCGCGTCGACGTCGTCGCAGTCGTCGAGGCGACGCAGCGACTCGGCGAGCAACGGAAGCTCACCGAGTCGCGCGAATGCCTTCGGCCTGTCGTCCCCGAGCCGCTCGCCGCGCCCGGCGGCGACGACAACGGCCCAGGTCGAGCCCGGCACGTTACGCCGCGGCGGGCGTCTTCTTCTTCGTCGTCGACGTCGCGGCCGGCTTCTTCGCCGTCGCCGACGTCGTCGTCGTCGTCGTGCGCTTCGCGGCCGCGGTCGTCGTCGTGGCACGCTTCGCCGGAGCCGGTTTGTTGCCCTGGAGAACGCCCTCGAGCCACGCGATCGCGTCGTCCTCGGAGAGGTTCTTCGCGTACATGAGCTCCGACGCGAGGATCTTCTTCGCCTTGACGTACATCTGCTTCTCGCCGGTCGAGAGACCCTTCTCGCCGTCGCGCAGCGACAGGTTGCGGACGACCTCGGCGAGCTCGTAGATGTCGCCCGTCTTCATCTTGTCGCGGTTGTGCTTGAACCGGCGGTTCCAGTTCTTCGGCATCTCGGTGCCACCGCTCGTCAGGTACTTGACGACCTTCTTGACGGCCTCCTCGTCGATGACCTTCCGCAGACCGACGCGCTCCGCGTTGTCGGCCGGGACGTTGACCGTCATGTCGTTGTGCAGGATCTTGATCGTCAGGTACTCCCGCTTCTCCCCGAGAACCTCGCGCTTCTCGCGCTTCACGACCGTGCCCGCCCCGTGATGCGGGTACACGACCTTGTCGCCGATTCTGTACAAGCTCGCTCCCTCTCCTCTGTAGTCGCGAAAGCCGGCGCCCACGAGGGGCAGCCGGCAGTTGGCAGTAGGCTACCAGGACCGGGCCAAAAGCGCCAAATTTGCAGGGATTTCCCTGCTCAGAGCGGGTTCTCGCCGAGCGCGGCGCCGACCGCCTTGCGCAGCGTCTCGGCCTCGAACGGCTCGAGGCCGAGCTTGCGGCATTCCTCCGTGCGCCGGGGGCCCTGCGTGGCCGGCCGGAGGCGCCCCGTGAGGCCGATCTCGCCGAACGCGGCGATGCCCTCCCGGACGGGAATCCCGCGCGCCGCGGAGGCGATCGCGAGCGCGATGCCGAGGTCGGCGCCCGGCTCGTCGATGCGCACGCCGCCGGCGACGTTCACGAAGACGTCGGCCGCCCCCAGCGGGAGGCCCGCATGCCTGGCGAGGACGGCGACGATCATCGCGAGGCGCTTCGGGTCGACGCCCGTGCCGACGCGGCGCGGCATCGCGAGGTCGGTCGGCGCGACGAGCGCCTGGATCTCGAGCAGGATCGGCCGCGTCCCCTCGAGCGTGCACGCGACCGCGGCGCCGACCTCCCCGGGCTCCGTCCTGCCGAAGATCGCCGACGGGTCGGGGACGCCGACGAGGCCCGTGCCGGTCATCTCGAACACGCCGAGCTCGTTCGTCGAGCCGAAACGGTTCTTCGCGGCGCGGAGGACGCGGTGGGCGTGGTAACGGTCGCCCTCGAACTGCAGCACGCAGTCGACGAGGTGCTCGAGGACGCGCGGCCCCGCGACGGTGCCGTCCTTCGTCACGTGCCCGACGAGGAAGGTCGCGATGCCGCACTCCTTGGCGACGCGGAGGAGGCGCGCAGCGGCCTCGCGCACCTGCGCGACCGAGCCGGGCGCGGAGCCGACATCCGCGGAGGCGAGCGTCTGCACCGAGTCGATCACGCAGACGTCGGGCCGCTCGCGCTCGAGCGTCGCGCAGACGGCGTCGAGGTCGGTCTCGGCGAGGATGTGCACGTCCTCGGCACCGCCGAGGCGGTCGGCGCGGAGCTTCACCTGCGCAACCGACTCCTCGCCCGTGACGAGGAGCGCCTTGCGCGTCTTGCTGATCGCGCCGAGCGCGGTGAGCAGCATCGTCGACTTGCCGACGCCGGGCTCGCCCCCAACGAGGACGAGCGAGGCGGGCACGAGCCCGCCGCCGAGGACGCGGTCGAGCTCGGGCACCCCGGTCGTCATGCGCTCGGCGTCGTCGGCCTCGACGTCGACGAGTCGCAGCACGGGCCGCAGGGGACCGGCCGGCGCCGGCGTGGGCGCGGCTTCCTCGACGAGGGTCCCGAACGTCCCGCATCCAGGGCAGCGCCCGAACCAGCGCGCGGTC
>JAFAHG010000240.1 GCA_019237315.1 Actinomycetota bacterium | reverse complement strand
CCGGCGGACCTCGCGGAAGCGCTCGAACGCGTTCGGCCGCACGCCGAGGGAGCGACGCAGTTCGAGGTCCTGACCGCCGCGGCGTTCGCGGAGTTCGCCGCGCGCAGTGTCGACGCGGCCGTCGTCGAGGCCGGGCTCGGCGGCCGGCTCGACGCCACGAACGTGCTCGACGCGGAGGTCGTCGTGCTGACGAACGTCTCGCTCGAGCACACCGAGGTCCTCGGCGACACGCGCGAGGCGATCGCGGCGGAGAAGCTGGCCGTCGTCTCACCGGGTGCCGTCGCCGTGCTCGGCGAGCCGGAGTGGGCGGAGCTCGCGCGTGCGAACGGCGCGTCGCGCGCCGACGTCGTGGCCGGCTCGAACGTCGCACTCGCGGTTGCGGCCGCCGAGGCGCTCCTGGGCCACGCCGTCGATCCGCACGCCGCGGACCACGTTGCCGTCCCCGGACGGCTCGAACGCCGCCGCGACGACCCGCTCGAGATCTGGGACGGCGCCCACAACCTGGCCGGCGTCGAGTACCTCCTGCCGCGCCTGCCCTCACGGCGCTTCACGGTGGTGACGTCGATCCTCGCCGACAAGGACGCGGACGCGATGCTCGGGGGCCTCTCGGCGCTCGGCGACACGCTCCTCGCCACGACGTCCTCGAACCCGCGCGCCCTCCCCGCGGCGGCGCTTGCCGACATCGCCCGGCGTCACTTTGCGAACGTCGAGGCCGTCGAGCGGCCGTCGGACGCCGTCGCGCGGGCACGGACGTTGGCCGGACGCGACGGCGCCGTCCTCGTCACCGGATCGCTGTACCTCCTTGCCGACCTCTCCGCCGAGACATAGAACCCGTACGATGTCCCGGCTCCGTGAACGGTTCAGCGTCTTCGCCTTCGCCGGCGTGCTGCTCGGCCTCTTCGTCGGCCTCGCGTTCCTCGCGGGCTGGCTCGTAGGGAGGCTCGTGCTGTGACCGCAAGCTTCTTCGGCGGCGTGCATGGTTTCTTCCACTCGACGACCTGGAGCGTCATCGAGACCGTCGCGGTGATCTTCGTCGTCGTGCTGTGGATTGCCACCGTCTTCTGGGTGAACAAGGACGCGCGGCGCCGGATTGCTTCGCAGCCGCTCGTCTGGCTCGGCACGCTCCTCGGTGCACTTCCGCCGTTTCTCGGTCCGCTCGTGTACATGCTCTTCCGCCCGCCCGAGTACCTCGAGGACGTCCACGAGCGGCGGCTCGAGATCCAGGCGATCGAGCGGCGACTCGCCGCCCGGCAGTGTCCGGTCTGCAACGCGGAGGCGGAGCCCGAGTTCCTCGTCTGCCCGGTGTGCGCGACGAAGCTGCGGCAGGCCTGCGTCAAGTGCAAGCGGCCGCTCGAGCCTTCGTGGAAGGTCTGCCCTTATTGCGAGACCCAGGTCGGCGCCGAGCCGCCCGTCGAGCTGCGGCCGAAGCGCCCTGCGAGGCCGCGGGCGCCGCGCACGACCGAGCCACGTGCGACGGAGACGCAGAGCCCCAGCTAAGCTGCCGCGCCGATGGCCGTCGAGCGCACCCTGATCCTCGCGAAGCCGGACGCCGTTCAGCGCGGGCTCGCCGGCGAGATCGTCGCCCGGTTCGAACGGCGCGGCTTCGTGCTGCGTGGGGCACGTCTCGTCGTCGCTTCGCGCGAGCTCGGCGAGACGCACTATGCAGAGCATCGCGAGAAGCCGTTCTTCGGCGAGCTCGTCGACTTCATCACGTCGGGACCGACGCTCGCGTTCGTTCTCGAGGGCGAAGGCGCGATCGCGACGGCGCGCAGGACGATCGGCGCGACGAACCCTGCGAACTCGGAGCCGGGCACGCTGCGCGGCGACTTCGCACTCGCGATGCCGAACAACCTCGTGCACGGTTCCGACTCGCCGGAGTCGGCTGAGCGTGAGATCGCGCTCTGGTTCGCCGATGGATTGGCGTAGCGACGCGGAGCGGAACCGCGTCGCCTGGACGAAAGCCAACGCAGAACACACCGACGGGAGCGCGCTCGCCCAGTGGCGTAGCGAACCGCACTGGGGCGTCTGGCGGATCCCCGAGGTCGAGCTCGGCGTCTTCGGCGACGTCTCGGGCCTCGACGTCGTCGAGCTCGGGTGCGGGACCGCGTACGTCTCCGCGTGGCTCGCCCGGCTGGGCGCCCGGCCGACCGGCGTCGACATCACGGGCGCACAGCTCGATTCGGCGCGGCGCTGCATGCGCGAGACCGGGATCGAATTCCCGCTCGTCGAAGCCGACGCGGGCGCGACGGGACTGCCCGATGCGTCCGCGGACCTCGTGATCTCCGAGTTCGGCGCGTCGATCTGGGTCGATCCGTACCGCTGGATCCCGGAGGCGGCGCGGCTCCTCCGCCCGGAGGGGCGCCTGCTGTTCCTCTGCACGTCGGTTCTCGCCGTCCTCTGCACTCCCGAAGGGTCCGGGTCGACCGCGGCTGCGCTCGGGCGGCCGATGCGGGGCCTGCACCGGCTCGACTGGGGAGAGGAAGGCGTGGAGTTCACGCTTCCGCACGGCGAGCGAATCGACCTCCTGCGCGCGAACGGCTTCGACCTCGAGCGTCTCGTCGAGCTCTACGCGCCCGCGGGTGCCGTCGACCACGAGTACTACGACTTCGTTCCGGCCTGGTGGGCGCGCGACTGGGCCGCAGAAGAGATCTGGGTGGCGCGGAAACGGTGAGCGCGCCGCCCGCGCCTCCGCTGCTCCTGGCCTCGACGTCGCCGCGCCGGCGCGAGATCCTCGAGCAACTGCGGATCCCGTTCGACGTCGTCGCGCCGGAGTGGGAGGAGACCGCGGACCCGGTCGAGAACGCGGACGGGAAGGCGCGCTCCGTGCTCGACCGCGCGGACGGACGTCCGGTGTTGGGCTGCGACACGGAGGTGATCTGCGGCGGGCGCGTCTACGGAAAGCCGGCCGACGCCGCCGATGCCGAGGAGATGCTGGAGAGTCTCGGCGGCAAGACGCACGAGGTCGTCTCGGGGCTCGCGCTCCTCACTCCTGCGTGGGAGGAGGTGCACAGGGAGGTGACGCGCGTGACCTTTCGGCCACTGACGCCGCGTGACCTTGCGTACTACGTCGCCAGCAGGGAGTGGGAGGGCCGCGCCGGCGCGTACGCGATCCAGGGTCTCGGGGCCGGCCTCGTGGAGCGCATCGAGGGTGACTACCTCAACGTCGTCG
>JAFAHG010000266.1 GCA_019237315.1 Actinomycetota bacterium | reverse complement strand
GACTCGCCGCTGCGTACGACGTCCGGGAAGGTCTCCTGCTCGGGATCACCGAGTTCGACCTCTACAAGACGTCGCACCAGTTCGTCTTCGGGGCCTCGAGCGAGTCGCAGCGCAGCGCCGTCGTCTCCCTCCATCGCCTACGCTCGGAGTTCTACGGCGACGCCCCCGACGAGAACGCGCTCTTCCAGCGGCTGCTCAAGGAATGCGTGCACGAGATCGGCCACGCGCTTGGGCTGCGCCACTGCTACAACCAGCGCTGCGCGATGCACTACTCCAACTCGGTCTTTGACACCGACAACAAGTACTCGCACTTCTGCGACGCTTGCGAGCGAAAGAGCCGAGCGAACAGGGCTTGAGTCCTGCTCAAGCCGCCAATCTGGAATGCCGAACACGGTACAGTCGTGATCCTCGCGTTCGAACGGTTTTTAGCATTCGCGCCGGTGTGGGAAGGCGCCGCGGCAGTCCTGCTGTTCGGCGGGGGCATCCTCGCCGGCCGCATCGTCCGGCCCCGCGCTAACCCTTCTACGAGCGCCGGCAAGGAGGTCACGGCACTGGTCCCGCGTGACGTCGGTGCCCTCACCACCGGCGTGCGCGAGGTTGCGAGCGGTGACCTGACGATGAATCTTGCGGTCGAGGACGGCCCGCTCAGCGAGCTTGGGGTGGCGCTCAACCGCGTGATCTGGGGGATGCGCGACTTCGTAGGGACCCTGGTCGACGAGGCGCAGCGGCTGCGCAGCGCGGGCGGCGAGCTCGGGGAGACCGTGACGAGCTCCTTCGCCGTCATCGAGGGCGGGACGATCGCGCAAAAGCAGCTCGAGGAAGGGATCGTCGAGCAGGCGCAGATCGTCCAGAGCGCTCACGCCAAGATCGGCGCGATGACCGACGCGATCGCATCGCTGGCGACCTCGGCCGAAGAGCAGACGCGCTCCCTCGACGCAACCGCGATGAGCGTGACGACGATGTCGGCCTCGATCGAACAGGTCTCCTCGCAGGTCCAGTCGCTCCTGACGATCTCGTCGGAAACGACGACGACCGCGCAGCGCGGCGGCGAAGCGATCGGCACGATCGTCGAAGCGATGGAGACGATCCGCGGGACGATCGACGAGCTCGGCGTCGACGTGACGCGCCTGGGGAGCAACTCCGCGCAGATCGGCGATATCGTCAAAGTCATCGATCGCATCGCCGAGCAGACGAACCTTCTCGCGCTCAACGCAGCTATTGAAGCGGCGCGCGCCGGCGAGCACGGCCGCGGCTTCGCCGTCGTCGCTTCGGAGATCCGCAAGCTCGCCGATCGCAGCGTCGCCGCGACCAAAGAGATCGCCGAGCACATCGGCTCGACGCAGGAGGTCATCACGCAGGTGACCGACGCGATGACACGGCTGGGCGAGCGGCTCGAACAGAGCGTCGGCTCGACCGCGAACGCCTCCGGCGCGCTCCGCGAGATCGTCGAGGCGGTCCTCGCCGCAAACCAGCAGATCGGCCAGATCGGCTCGGTCACGCGATCGATGTCGGAGAACGCGTTTCGCGTGATCGGCTCGATCGAAGAGATCACCGGTTCGGTCGGCGCGACGCTCGCCGCGACGACACAGCTGGCCTCACACTCGGGCGAGGTCTCCACGGCGTTCGACGCGATCAGCTCGATCTCGTCGCAGAACGCCGGTTCGGTCGAGGTGCTCACGTACGTCAATACCGAGATCGGCTCGGCGGCGGAGCGCATCAAGTCGTCGGTCGAGGACGTCAACCGGCGCGCGGGCGCGATCGCCGCGCAGCTCGGACGATATACGATTAGCGAACGGTCGACGGAGGGTGTGGCATGAAGTTCGGATTGCGTGCGAAGCTCGTGGCTGCGGTCGCGGGAGCCGCGGTCATTACGGGGACGATCTCCGCGCTCGCCGCGCGCGAGACGATGGCGGTCGACCTCAACGAGCTAGCCGGTCGCGCGACCGCCAGCGGCGGCGCAGGCTTCGCCGGGCTCCTCGACGCGCGCGGTCAGTCCGTGCAGATGCTGGTAGCCCAAGCGGCGCTCAGCGACAACGTCCGGCGCGGCGGCCGCGCCGCGCTCGCCGCGATCGCGCGCCAAGGCGGGCTCTCGTTTCTTGCCGTCATTGATACGCACGGCCGCATCGTCGCGCAATCGTCGGGTGCAGGCGCCGGGACGGTGCTCGCGTCGCCCTACGCCGCCCGCGCGCTCGCCGGCGAGACGGTGCGCGCCGCGGCCAAGCTGCCGCGCGCGCAGCTCGCTGCGGCGGGGCTCGCCTCGCAGGTGACCGGGAACAACGGGCTCGCGCTCATCGCCGCGACGCCGCTCTCCGATTCCGCCGAGCACACGACCGGCGCGATTTACGGCGGCGTCCTCCTCGATCACGCCTACGACCTCGTCGACGCCGCGTCGCACGCGCTCGGCGGGAAGGCCGCGCTCGTCGTCGACGGCCGGATCATCTCGAGCACGATCCCCCTCGCCGACGGCGGGCGCGTCGTCGACGTTCCCGTCGCGCCTGCGCTGGCGAACCGCACGCAGCCGTTCTACGGGGTCGACACCGAGGGCGGGACGCAGTAC
>JAFAHG010000122.1 GCA_019237315.1 Actinomycetota bacterium | reverse complement strand
GAGCCGATCGCCGTACCGAGGTGCGCCCCGATCTCGTCGAGCGCGGGATGACGCCGGTCGATCAGGTCGCGCGCGGTCGCGCCCATGCCGAGCACCCGTTGCGCGAGCCGGTCGGCGGCCGGCCCCGAGCAGTACGACTCGACGTGGCCGCGACCGGTGCACGCACCCTGACACGGCTCGCCCTCCTCGACGATGACGATGTGCCCGAGCTCGGTCCAGCCGCGATAGAGCGCACCGTCGATGACGACGCCCGCGCCGACGCCGGTCCCGAGCGCGAGCAGCACGAGATCGCTCGCGCCGCGGCCGGCCCCGAGCCTGTGCTCGGCGAGCGTCGCGGCGCTGCCGTCGTTCGCTGCGCGGACGGGCACGCCGAGTCGGCGCTCCATCTCCTGCGCGAAGTACAGGTCGTCGAGAGGGATGTTGACGGCGCCGCGCGCGAGCCCGGTCGCGCGGTCGACACGCGCAGGGATCCCGAAGCCGACGGCCGCGACCTCGTTCGAGAGGTGCGGCCGGACGGCCGCTTCGATGGCGTCGAGGAGCTCGGGCTGTGAGCCGGTCGGCGTTTCCTGCGACGTGCGTTCGAGGATGTTGCCGTCGGCGTCGACGGTTCCGACGCGGATCTTCGAGCCGCCGACGTCGACGCCGATGGCGTTGGGGACGGCCATGACGCGGGTACCCTACTTCCCTCGATGGCGCCGGACGACAAGCCCTACCGCGTCTACAAGGGAGGACGCGCAAAGGGCAAGGTGCCCGCCCCACGCGGTGCCGCGGGCACCCGGCCGGCGCGCGGTGAGGGCGGCCGGTACCGCGGTCCCGGCGCCGTCCGGCAGGCACGCACAGGACGGCTCGCGTTCCTGCGCGGCGTGCGCTGGCGCCGGTGGATCCCGATCGGCCTCGCGACGCTTCTCGTCCTGTTCGTCATCTGGGCGCTGGCGAGCTTCTTCGCGGTCGAGGGCGGCGTGTCGGACGCGAACAAGCGGCTGGACGCGGCCGCGCGCGCGGCGCTCACGCACCAGGGCGGCCTGCTCATCTCGCACGCGACGACGATCCTCGTGCTCGGAACGGACAACGCGCCGATCGCGGGCCGGACGAGCGACAACCACTCCGACTCGATCATGCTCGTGCGCACCGACCCGTCGCACCATCGCATCGCGTATCTCTCGATCCCGCGCGACCTCCGCGTTCCGGTTCCGGGCGTCGGGAACACGAAGATCAACGCCGCGATGCAGTTCGGCGGTCCCGCGCTTGCGATCAAGACGATCGCGCAGTTCACCGGCATCCCGATCAACCACGTCGTCGTCGTCAACTTCGCCGACTTCAAGGAGCTGATCAACGCGGTCGGCGGGATCACCGTCGACGTCCCGGACGCCGTGCGCTCGAACCGCTTCGACTGCCCCTACGCGACGCAGACGCAATGCCAGCGCTGGCAGGGCTGGCGGTTCCGCAAGGGGTCTCAGCACATGGACGGCGAACAGGCCCTCGTCTACTCGCGCATCCGCGAGAACCTGCTCAACCCGCGGGAGAGTTCGGACATCTTCCGCTCGTCGCGGCAACAGGCGGTGACGCAGGGTGTGCTCTCGAAGCTGACCTCGTTCTCGACGCTTGCCGGCCTCCCGTTCCACGGCGGCTCGCTCGTCAAGCCGGTGAGCACCGACCTCTCGACGTGGCAGCTCTTCGAGCTCGGCTGGGTGAAGTTCCGCTCCTCGAGCGGCAGCGCACTCCACTGCCGGCTCGGCGGCGACTCGAGCAGCTACGGGAGCGACCTGACGCCGAGCGAGGACAACGTGACCGTGCTCGCGGAGTTCCTCGGCAAGTCCGCGCCGCAGCTGCCAAACCCGGCGAACGGCCCGTTCGCGCCGGGCTGCGCGGTCGGGCACACGCTCACCTAGTAGTGCTGCGCGAGCGGCGGCTCCTCGTCCTCCTCGGCGTCACCGCCGTGCTCGCGGTCGGCGCGTTCGCGTGGATCTACGGCGGAGACCTCACGTACTACGACGAGCCGCCGATCCGCTCCGACGGGACGAGCCACTACGCCTATCTTCCCGCCGCGCTCATCGACCACGATCTGACGATGCGTCGCACCGCAGCGCACGTTCCTGAGTTCCAGAACGACCCGACCTACATCTCCGGGGTCAACTGGGTGAAGTCGACGTCCGGGAAGATGCTGCCGCTCGATCCCCACGGCGTCGGCGTCGCATTCCTGCAGGCGCCGTTCTTCGGGCTCGGTCATCTGCTCGCCCTCGTGAGCGGCGCGCGACAGAACGGGTTCACGTGGCCGTACCAGGCAGCAGCAGCGCTGTCGGGATGCGCGTACGGGCTGCTCGGCCTGCTGCTGCTCGCATCCGTCCTCGGCCGTTTCTTCTCGAGGCGGACGGTGCTCCTCACGATCGCAGGCGTGACCTTCGGCGCGGGGATCTTCCACTACCTCACCTACGACGCGACGTACAGCCACGTCTACTCGTTCTTCCTGATCGCGCTCATCATGCGCTTGACGCTGTCGGTGTGGGACCGCCCGCGCGTCGCGAACGTCGCGGCGCTCGGAGCAAGCCTCGGTGTGCTCGGCATGGTGCGCATGACGAACCTCGTACTGGTCGTCTTCTGCGCCCTCGTCGGCGTCGAGAAGTTCGCGGATCTCCGGCGGCGGCCGCGCGTCCTCCTGCGACACGCCGACCTGCTCGCCATCGGCGCGGGCGCATTCGTGCTCGCACTGCTCCCGCAGCTCGCGTACTGGTACCGCATCACCGGCCACCTGTTCGTCAATCCGTACCAGGCCGTCGTTCCTCCGGCCCACGAGGACCTGCTCAGTCCACACTTCGTCGGCGTCCTCTTCAGCGTGC
>JAFAHG010000271.1 GCA_019237315.1 Actinomycetota bacterium | reverse complement strand
CAAGGAACTGCGCGCTCCGGTCGAGCTCGTGCGTTGGGTCGCAGAGCACGGGCGACTCCCCGTCGTGACGTTCACCGCGGGCGGCATCGCGACGCCGGCCGACGCGGCGCTCTGCATGCAGCTCGGCGCCGACGGCGTCTTCGTCGGCTCCGGCATCTTCAAGTCGGGCGACCCCGAGAAGCGCGCGCGCGCGATCGTCGAGGCGACGACGCACTACATGGACGCCTCGGTCCTCGCACGGGTGTCGGCAGGCCTCGGCGAGCCGATGGTCGGCATCTCGACGCAGACGCTCGACCCGAGCGAGCTGCTCGAAACGCGCGGCTGGTAGTCCCCTTACGCGGTCGCCTGCTCGGCGGGCTCGTGTTGTCTCGGGGTCAGCGGCGTCGGTGCGAACGGCGCAGGCTTGGCTTCCTCGACGGTCGCAGTGGGGGCGACGGTTTCGAGATCGACAGGCTCGGTGCTCGTGACACGCTCGAATTCCTGGGTGAGCGTGCGCATCGTCGCCGCGAGCGTGTCGCGGAAACGGATCAGGTTCTCGACGTCGGCCCGCGCCCGTGCACCCTCGACGACCGCATCGCTGCGAATCCGCGCAGCGTCTGCCCGTGCGGCCTCCAGTAGCTTCTCGGCTTTCTGTCGCGATGCCTGCTCGAGCTCTTCGCGCCGCGCCCTGAGCTCGACCACGTACGCCGCCAGCTTCGTCTCGCGGGCGCTCGTCTCCCCGAGTTTGTTCCGCGTGTCGACGAGCGTCTTCTCGAGCTCCGCGCACGCAGCTTCGATCTGTTCGGCCCGCCGGGTTGCCGCCGACTGCGCCTCCTCGAGACCCGAGACGATTGCATCGACGTCGTTGCGGCGATAGCCGCCCAGCAAGGCACGCCGCAGGTGCCCGTTCATGTTGAGACCTCTCTTTGCCGCAGGTGTAGACCCCGTGTCGCCAGTGATGCTAACGACCGGTCGGGATGAAATGCGTGTGAGTCCTAGTTGCCTGCAGGCGTTGTCGTCGTCGTCGACGTCGTGGGTGTGGTCGAGGTCGTCGGCGTCGGTGTGGGTGTCGTCGTGGTGGTCGTCGTCGGTGTCGTTGTCGTCGTGGTCGGCGGCACCGTCGTCGTCGTGTAGACGCTGAGCGTCGTCGTCGGCCCGGGCCCTGGAGGCGCGGGTGCGGACTCGTGGTGGTCGTGCTTGTCCGGTTTCGGCGGCTCTGGGTGCGGTGGGTGCGGCGGATGCGGATGCGGATGTGGATGTGGATGCGGCGTCGGCTTCGGTCTCACGGGTGGTGCGGGCGTCGTCGTGGTCGTCGTCGTCGTGCTCGAGCTCGTCGCAGGAGTCGTGGTCGTGGTCGTCGTGGAACTGGTCGTGTGGCGGTGGGTGGCGCGCAACACGGCCGCAGGCGGCGCCGGCGGCTGCGGAGTCGTCTTGTGGCCGCGCACGAGGACGACCGCGAGCACCGCGAGCGCACCCGCGAGGAAGAGCGCCGCTCCGAGGAGCCGAAGTCCGGCCACGACGGCATCGTTGCCGCCGGGCCGAAAACGAATCTCCTACCAGACGCTCTCGAACGTGCCGAGCCGGAGTTCCTGCCGGTGGTGGAACGCTGTCTCGTCGACGCGGCGCATGTACTCGTCGCGGTTTGCGCCGATGAAGTCGTTGTAGGCCTCGCTCGACTCCCAGCGGTCGATCACGAAGTAGCGCGACGGCGACTCGAGGTCGCGCAGCAGCTCCGTGCCGATGTATCCGTTGCCTCCGCGGAAGAACTGCGCCCATTCGCCGTCGGCCCCGTACACCTGCTCGAACTCCTCCGGGTCGACGGCCTCGTAACTGAAGACGAGTGCGATCACCGCAGGCCGCCCCGTTCGTGGTGTGCCTTGAAGAAGTTCTCGCTGCCCGCTGTGGCCATCGCCGCCGATGCGCTGATCTCGAGGCAGAGGGCGGCGGCGGCGACGATCTGCGCGAAGCGGTACACGTTGCCGGACCCCGCACAGCCGATCGAGGCGAGCCAGTCGCGCGCAGACGGAAGCGTCGTCCCGCCGCCCACGGTCCCGACCTCGAGACCCGGGAAGCGGATGCTCGCGTGCAGCCCGCCGTCGACGACACGTGCGGTGCCGTGCGCCATCGACGAGGTCCCGACCATGCCGAGGTCCTGTCCGGTCGCGGCGAACACCGCGGCGACCGCGGTCGCTGGAGTGAACGCGACGGACTGCATCCCCGACGCGACGGCGCCGTGCGTTCCCGCCCACGACAGCGCTTCGAGATCGGCCGCGGTCGTGTGCAGCACGCGCGCGATCGCGTCGTCGGAGAGAAACGCCTCCGCGATCACCGTCTTCCCGTGTCCCGAGTGGAAGTACTCGTACGACGGCTTCTTGTCGCCGCCCATGTTCGCCTCGAGGATCGCGCGCTCCGGCTTCGCCGGCGCCTGCTGCATCACGTAGCCCATGTTCAACGCGTAGGCGTTCCGCGTCATCATGTTCGGCCCGACCGCGTCGCCCGTCGTCCAGGCGTAGAGGACGTGGCACATCGGCCCGACGACGTGTGTCTTGATCTCGCGGAGGCGCGCGCGCTGCGAGAGCGACGGATCGTCGGACTCCGCGAGCCAGCGCTGCATCGCGGGGAGCTCCGCCTCGATCCACTGCGCGAGCGCGATCGCGGCGGCCGCGTCGCGGCAGACGAAACACGACGCGCGTGTGATGCGGTCCGCGAGGACGTACGTCTTGACGACGCCGGCGGCCGTCGAGCCGCGGGTCATCGAGAGCGTGAGGCTCCCCTCCGTGTGCGCGAGCGGGACGTGTACCGTCTCCGTCGCGCGGCCGTGCTCCACGACGTCGCCTCGGTCGCCCAGCTCGTACGTCCCGAGCTCGATCTCGATCGGGCAGGTCGAGACGGGGATGATCGCGACGCCGGTGAGCGCCTCGGCGGCGTTCGTGAACGGCTCGAGGTCGATCGAGGTCACGAGCCCGTCGACGCCGACGATCTCCTGGCGCGCGCGGATCGAGGCCGGATCGTTCTTCCTGGGCCAGCGCACGGCGTGAGCCTAGTGTTAGCGCGATGGCCGCGACGCTCATGGAAGGAAGGCCCCTCGCCGAACGGATCCGCGGGGAGGTCGCGGCCGAGGTGGTGGGGCTCGGCGGCATCGGCCTCGCCACGGTCCTCGTCGGCGACGATCCCGCGTCGGAGATCTACATCGGCCGCAAGCACGAGGCTGCGGCCGCCGCGGGGATCGACGCGCGCGACGTCCGCCTGCCCCCGAGCACGACCGAGGACGAGCTGCTCCGGCTCGTCGGGGAGCTGAACGCGGACGACGCCGTCGACGCGCTCCTCGTCCAGCTGCCGCTTCCCGCGCACATCGACCCGGACCGCCTCGCGCGGGCCGTCGATCCGGCGAAGGACGTGGACGGTTTCCATCCGGAAAACGCGGGCGAGCTCTACCTCGGGCGCCCACGCCTCGTCCCGGCGACGGCGGTCGGAATCATGGCCCTGCTCGCGGAGCACCGCATCCTGCTCACAGGTGCGCGCGCCGTCGTCGTGGGCCGCAGTGCGATCGTCGGCAAGCCCGTCGCGCATCTGCTCCTGCAGGCGAACGCGACCGTCACCGTTTGCCATTCGCGCACCGAGGATCTCGCGCGGCACACCCTCGACGCCGACGTCCTCGTTGTCGCGGTCGGCGACGCGGAGGTGGTGACGGCCGACATGGTGAAGACGGGCAGCGTCGTCGTCGACGTCGGCATGAACCGGACCGAGAACGGGCTTGTCGGCGACGTCGATCCGGACGCCGCGGACGTCGCGGCGTTCATCACTCCCGTGCCCGGCGGCGTCGGTCCGATGACGATCGCGTGCCTCCTCCAGAACGCGGTCCGGTGCGCGCGGTTACGCCGTTCGGGGACCTATTGATTTTCGGAAGACAGTGGTATGTTTCGACCGTTCCGTCTGGTCGAGGGACTCGTAGTCATTCATCAAGTACAAGGAGTACGTAGTTGGCTGAAGGCACCGTCAAGTGGTTCTCGAACGAGAAGGGCTATGGCTTCATCGAACGGGAGGGTGGCGACGACGTGTTCGTCCACTTCTCCGCGATCACGATGGACGGCTACAAGTCGTTGACCGAGGGTCAGCGCGTGTCGTTCGACGTCGTGCAGGGCGACAAGGGACTGCAGGCGGCGAACGTCCAGACGGTCTAGCTTTCTTTTCGGAACCGGTGTACGAGGGCTCCGGAAGGGGCCCTCTCTTTTGGCCGGTCGCCCCGGCCCGTTTGAGAGGATCACGGCTCGATGGCCATCACACGCGAAGAGGTCCTGCACGTCGCACGGCTCGCCCGGCTCGAGCTGTCGGACGCCGAGGTCGAGCGCTTCCGCGAGCAGCTCTCGGCGATCCTCGACGCGGTGTCGAAGGTGTCGGAGCTCGACCTCCACGGCGTGCCGCCGACGTCCCATCCACTCGACGTCGCGAACGTGTGGGCAGAGGACGAGCCGCGCCCGTGCCTACCGCTCGACGACGTGTTCGCGAACGCCCCGGACCGCGACGGCGAGCTCTTCCGGACACCGCCCGCCTGACGACCCGCGAGATGTTCCACTTTCGTCACAGCCCCGGCACAGACACGTGCGTCTTTTCGTGCGACGCTTGTCGCAGGGGGGCTCGCGCCCCCTTGGGGGGGAAGCGCACGTGAGCGGCGGCGACGGGATCGACACGCTGAGGCTCACGGCCGAGCGCGCGCACGCGATGCTGCGCGACGGCGAGGTGTCCGGCGCGGAGCTGTTCGCGGCCTACCGCGCCGCGATCGACGCGCACAACGACGAGCTCAACGCATATCTGACCGTCGCCGACGACCCCGGCGGCGACGGTATCCCGATCGCGCTCAAGGACGTGATCTCGACAACCGGTATCCGCACGACCGCCGGCTCGCGCATCCTCGAGAACTACGTCCCGGTGTTCGACGCGACGGTCGCCGCGAACTGCAAGAAGCACGGGCTCCGCACACTCGGCAAGACGAACACCGACGAGTTCGCGATGGGCTCGTCGAGCGAGAACTCCGCGTACGGGCCGAGCCGCAATCCGTGGGACACCTCGCGCGTCCCCGGCGGTTCCGGGGGAGGCTCGGCCGCAGCGGTCGCCGCCGGGCTCGCGCCGTGGGCGCTCGGGTCCGACACGGGAGGTTCGATCAAACTGCCCTCTGCGTTCTGCGGCAACGTGGGCCTGCGGCCGACGTACGGCACGGTCTCGCGCTACGGCGTCGTCGCATTCGCGTCGAGTCTCGACCAGGTCGGGCCCGTGACGAAGACGGTGCGCGACTGCGCGTACCTGTACCGCATC
>JAFAHG010000248.1 GCA_019237315.1 Actinomycetota bacterium | reverse complement strand
CGGGGGCGTCGGCACCGGCAAGTCGACGTTGGTCAATGCCGTGTTGGCCGACATCAGCCGCCAATACCTGGACGAACGAATCCTCGTGCTGGAGGATACCGTCGAGTTGCAGGTTTCTTCCCGCAACGTCGTGGCCTACCGGACCAGCGAGACCGTGGACATGCGCCGGCTCATCCGCATGACGCTGCGCATGCGGCCCGACCGGATCATCGTGGGCGAGGTCCGCGGCGCGGAGACGCTCGACATGCTGCAGGCGATGAATACGGGCCATGAAGGCTCGCTGACGACGATCCACGCAAACGCACCGCGCGACGCGCTCTCGCGACTCGAGACGCTGGTGCTCACCGCGGGGGTCGACCTGCCTCACCGCGCGATTCGCGAGCAGATCGCAAGCGCGTTCGATCTCCTCGTGCAGATCCAGCGACTCGTCGACGGCTCGCGGAGGATCAGCCACATCTCCGAGGTGATCGGGATGGAGTCGGACGTCGTGACGTTGCAGGACATCTTCGTCGCGACCCCGCCGCCCGAGGACGAGGCCGCGAGCGTCCGCCGGCTGCTCTCGCCGTTGCGCGCCACCGGCCTGAAGCCGCACTTCCTCGACAGGCTCGCAGCGAACAACGTCGTGCTGCCGCCCGGTTTTTTCGGGGCGGACGAAGTCGACGTGCGCGCCGCGTTCTCGGTCGCGGGCTACGGAGGCATGCGATGAGGTGGCGGCGGGTCAAGCGGCCGTGGCTGCGCGTGCCGCCGCTCGCGCTCGCGGCGCTCGTCGTGTGCGGCGCCGCGTCGGCGTCGAACGTCCGGATCGTGGGTGTCGACCTCGGCGGCTATCCGGACGTGCGCGTCTCGGTCGTCGCACCGCCGGGGAGCAGGCAGCCTCAGCTGCGCGAGAACGGTGTCGGGGTGACGGGTCTTCGCGCAGTCGACCTCGGCGCTGCAAAGGCCGTCGTGCTTGCGGTCGACCGATCGCAGTCGATGCGGGGGAATGCGCTCGTGGACGCGGTGGCGGGCGCGCGAGCCTTCCTCGACGCGAAGGGCGCGGCCGACCGGATCTCCCTCGTCGCGTTCGGTCACACCGCAAAGCTCGTCGGCTCGCTCCCGCAAGCCGCGGATACCGTCCCGGGAACGGCGCTCTGGGATGCCGTCGTCCTTGCGGCGCAGCGTCTCGCTCACGACCCCGCCGCGGGCCGCGTCATCATCGTCCTGACGGACGGCCGTGACGTTTCGAGCGTCGCGACGTTCGCCGACGCCGTCGCAGCTGCGCAGCGCGCGAAGGCGTCGGTGTACCCGATCGGAATCGCCGGAGCGGACTTCACGCCGGGCCCCCTTCAGGCACTCGCGCGTGAGACGGGCGGCTCGTACCACGAAGCCGCGTCGACGTCGCAGCTCGGTGCGATCTACGCCTCGATCGGCCGCGACCTGGCGCGCACGTGGAGCCTCGGCTACCTGACGACGGCGAGGCCGGGCGACACGCTGCACCTGACGGCCGTCGTCCCCGGCGGCGGCATCGGCACGGACACGGTCGTCGTCGCCGGAGGCGTGTCGCCGCTACAGACACCGCCGAGTCTCCTGCCGGCATCGACGTGGGCGGCACCGTGGATGCCGTACGCGGTCGCGGGCATCGTGGGCGCCCTGCTCCTGCTCGCGTGCGCGCTGGTCTTCTCCGCACGGAAGGGGAGCTTCCTGAGCGGGCGGCTCGAGCCGCACCTCGGCCGCCCGCGCTCCCCGGGCAAGGCGCGGCGCCGGCACGGCCGCGAACGGCTGCGCCGCCGCGTCGTCCTGCTGACCGAGCGGATGCTCGCGAACGTGAAACAGTTCCGTGCGTTGCAGCGGCTGCTCGAACGCGCCGACCTGCCGCTCCGCGCTGCGGAGCTCGTGTACATCTGCGCGGGCGCGGCGTTCTTCTTCGGCCTGCTCGGCACTGTGGCCTTCGGGTCGCCGCTGATGACGCTTCTGTTCGCTGCGCTCGGCGGCGCGCTCCCGATCGCGTTCGTGCGCCACAAGGCGCGCGTGCGGATCAAGCGCTTCGACAACCAGCTCCCCGACCTGCTGATCACGATCTCGGCATCGCTCAAGGCGGGGCACTCGTTCCGGCATGCGATCCAGGCGGTCGTCGACGAAGGCGCGCAACCGACGGCGAAGGAGTTCGGCCGCGTCCTCAGCGAGACGCAGCTCGGCGCGCCGGTCGACCAGGCGCTCGCAGACATGGCGACGCGCGTCGGCTCGAAGAACCTCAGCTTCGTGATGACCGCGGTGACGATCCAGCGGCAGGTCGGCGGTTCGCTCGCCGGTCTGTTCGACGGGGTTGCAGAGACCGTGCGCCAGCGTCAGCACTTCGCGCGCAAGGTCCAGGGGCTGACCGCGATGGGGCGGATGTCGGCCTACGTGCTGATCGGACTGCCGTTCTTCATCGCGCTTGCCGTGACGCTGCTGAACCCGACCTACATGTCGCCGCTCTACCACACCTCGACGGGTCACATGCTCATCGTCGGGATGCTCGCGATGATCGGACTCGGCAGCGTCGTCCTCAAGAAGATGGTCTCGTTCAGGGGGTAGCCGTGGTTCTCGCGTTCCTCTTCGCCGTCTGCCTGCTCGCGGTCGCCGCGTATCTCGTCGCGGACGCTGCGACGTTCCCGTCGCGCCAGCGGCAGTTGACCGTGCGCCGCGCCGCGGGGTACGGACGCATGCGGTTGCGGCGCACCGGGATGGAGCGGCTGCGCTTTCGCGAGCGCGTGCTCGTACCGGCGGTGGAACGACTCGCGCGGATGACGATGCGCCTCACACCGAAGGCGACCGTCGAGTCGATCACGTCGCGGCTGCTCGCCGCCGGGCTTGCCGCGCGACTGTCGGCGACGCAGTTCCTCGCGGTGAAGAGCGGGCTTGCGATCGGACTCGGCGTGCTCGCGCTCCTCTTCGGCGTCGCGACGTCGCCGATGGCGGCGTTCCTGCTGACGCCGATGGCGGGGATCTTCGGGTTCCTGTTCCCGGATGCGGCACTGACGATGCGGGTGCGCTCGCGCCGCGAGCAGATCCGTGCGCAGCTGCCGGACGTGCTCGATCTCCTCGCGGTATCGGTGGAGGCGGGGCTCGGCTTCGACGGCGCGCTCGCGAAGCTGACCGAGCACCTGCAGGGCCCGCTCGTCGACGAGTTCGCCCTCACGCTCGGCGAGATCCGCATCGGAGAGTCGCGCCAGGAGGCGCTGCGCAACCTGACCGAGCGCGTCGCCACGCCGGAGGTCGGAGCGTTCGTGCGCTCGGTCATCCAGGCCGACCAGCTCGGCATCTCGCTCGCGCGCATCCTGCGCGTGCAGGCAGCGGACTCGCGCCTCCGCCGCCAGGCTGCGGCCGAGGAGCAGGCGATGAAGGCGCCGATCAAGATGCTCTTCCCGACGGTGATCTTCATCTTTCCGGCGATGTTCCTCGTCATCCTCGGGCCCGCGTTCATGAATCTCTCGCGCTACTTGAAATGAGTCACGAGCTCGAGCAGGGCTTCGGGACAGGTCTGCGGGCACAGCTCCTGCGCAAGCGGGACGACGGCAGCTCTCGAGGGCCGGAGCCCGAGGCCGAGGTTCCGGTCCTCGAGACGATGCCGTTCGACGAGCCCGCGGTCGTCGTCGACGTCGACCTGCGCGCGGAGCTCGAAAGCGCCCTCGAACGTGAGCGTCAACTGCGCGACGCGCTGCAGCATCAGGTCGAGGCGTACGAGCGTGAGCTCGCAGCGAGTCGCGACCGTGCGCTGGAAGAGGCGGAGCTCGAACAGCACGCGGCTCGTCTCGCTGCGCGTGAAGCCGAGCTCGCGGAGCGTGAGCACGCCGTGGCCGCGCGCGACGAGCTCGTCGCCGGCGAGCGGCGAGATCTGAATCTCCGGCGGACGGAGCTCCTCTCGGAGGAGGCGCGCCTCGCGGAGCTGGCGGTGCGCGTCGAGGCGGAGTCGGCCGCGCTCGAGTCGGCTGACCGCGAGCAGGCGGACAACAGCGCGGAGCTCGCGAAGCAGCTCGCGAGCCTCGCGGAGCGCGAGCGGGAGCTGAACGAAGCGAACGCACGTGTCGCGGCGCGCGAGCTCGCGGCACGGACGCACGAGACGACCGCGCACGCGCGCATGCGCGAGCTCGAGGCGCGGGAGGCGGCGACCGCGCGCGAGCGCGCGCGGCTGCAGGAACGTGTCGACGCGGTCGCCGAGCGCGAGGCGGAGGAGCGGGCGAGGCTCGACGCGCGCGCCGCAGAGCTGGCGCGCAGCGAGGCCGATCTGGCGGCGCAATGGGAGCGCGTCCGCTCGCTGTCCGACCGGGTAGAGCGCGAGCGCGCCGGTCACGGCCGCGCGTCGCAGGAGGCGTTCCATCTGCTCGCCGAGCTCGAGCGCCGCGAGCGGGCGGTCGAGGAGCGGGAGCGCGCGATCGCCGAGCGCGAGCGGCAGCCCGTGTTGGCGGCTGCGCCTGCCCCGGACCCGAGGGTGGCCGCGCGTGAGGAGATGCTCGCGCGCGGTGAGGCTCATCTCGTCGCGCTTCGGCGTCAGCTCGACGACCTGCACGAGCGCGCGGCGCGCACCGAGCGCGACCTGGCGCAGCGCGCGGAGGAGCTCGTGCAGGCCGAGGAGGCGCTGCGACGGCACGAAGCGCGTATGAGCGCCGACCTCGAGCTCCGCGAGGACGAGCTCGTCCAGCGCGCTGACGACGTCGCCCATCGCGAGCGTGCGCTCGCCGAACGCGAGCGCGACCTCACCGGCTACGTCGCGTCGCTGCAGGGAACGCTCGCCGCGCGCGACGCCAGCGCGGCGTAGGAGGCCTTGACGGAACAGCGCTGAGCCGCTGTGCCGCGCCGCGCGGCGCAATCCTGCGTCCTCAGTCGCACCGATAGTTCGACTATCGGTGCTCCCTGCGTCCTTGACTTGCACCACACGGCGCGTCCCATCGACGAGCGCCGTCCCGTCAAGACCTCCTGGGAGTACCCTGCGAACGTGGAGCTCGCGTTCGGCATCGTGCTGGTCGTCCTGGGCGTCGCCTCGACGGTCTTCGTCGGGTGGCTGTTCGTGTGGGCCGCGATCAAGGACGGCCGCGACAACGACGCCCTGCAGCGCCGCATCATCCGCCGGCGCTTCCCGTAGCTCGGAGGTAACGGGGCCGTCGCGCAGGCCAGGGTTCGCGAATGTTCCCTGATAGTGTCCGGAGATGGCTACCGCCGCTCGCTTGGCTCCGGTTCGGGTTGGGGTGTATGCCCGGATTTCGTCTGATCGGGACGGCGATCAGCTTGGGGTGATGCGGCAGATCGAGGATTGCGAGCGGCTGGTGGCGCAGCGCGGCTGGGAGGTCGCCGATCGGTATGTAGACGATGACATCAGCGCGTGGAGCGGGAAGCCGCGGCCGGAGTATGAGCGGCTGTTGGACGATTTGCGGCTGGGCGTGATCAGTGGCGTTGTCGTCTGGCACTTGGACCGGCTGCATCGCCAGCCTCGCGAGTTGGAGGCGTTCATCGACCTGTGCGAGCAGCTTCACGTTGAAAGCCTCGCTTGCGTGACGGGGGACGTGGATCTTGGTACGCCTGTCGGGAGGTTCATGGCTCGTATGCTCGGGAGCGTGGCCCGCTACGAGAGCGATCACAAGAGCGAGCGGATTGTCCGCAAGCATTTGGAGATTGCGTTGAACGGCCAGGCGTCTGGGGGCGGCAGCAGGCCGTATGGCTACGAGGCAGACAAGGTGACTGTCGTTCCGGCGGAGGCGGCGATC
>JAFAHG010000214.1 GCA_019237315.1 Actinomycetota bacterium | reverse complement strand
TGCACGGCCGCTACCCCGACTACGACGTTCTCGAGCAGGCGGAGCACTGGGACGAGGTGACACGCAAGGTGGTGCTCGACCGCGTGCACGAGGTGCCGCCGATCCGCTTCTTCGCCGCGCACGAAGTGCCGACCCTGAAGGCCTTCTGCGACACCGCGCTCGCGCAGGACTGCGAGCCGCGCATCCCGGTGCTCTCGTACGTCGACGAGAAGCTGTACTCGGGAACCGGCGACGGCTACCAGTACTACGACATGCCGGACGACGGCGAGACCTGGCGCCTCGTCGCGGGCGGTCTGGACGAGGAGGCGCAGCGTCGCGGCGCAGGCGCGTTCGCCGAGGCGGACGAGGACCTGCGCGTCGCGATCGTGCACGACTTCTCGCACGGCGATCTCCACGGCGGCGTGTGGGACGACCTCAACGTCTCGCGCGCGTGGTCGATCGTGATGCGCTACTGCCTGCAGGCCTTCTACGCCCATCCGTGGGCCTGGAACGAGATCGGGTTCGGCGGGCCCGCGTACCCGCGCGGGTACGCGCGCTTCGGCAGCCCGCACCTCGAGGGCGGCGACCGCGAGGAGTGGGAGGCGCCGCCCGCGGTGACCACCGACCCCGTCAGTGACGTGCGGGTGCGCGGCCTCGACTGATGCTGAAGAGCTTCGTCAAGGGCTCCTTCCTCATGCCGGAGGAGAACGACTCCGCGTTCCTCCTCGACATGCACAAGCGCGGCCTGCAGAACCTCGACCGCATGGCCCGCTACCGGGAGCAGGACACGGTCGACCTCGTCGTCGTCGGGGCGGGTGCGGGCGGCGTCACGCTCGCGCAGCGGCTCGCACGCGCCGGCTGGCGTGTCGTCGTCATCGAGAAGGGGCCGTTCTGGGACCCGGACCGCGACTGGGTCTCGGACGAGAAGGCCTCCGGCAGGCTCTACTGGACCGACAACCGCATCATCGGCGGAACCGACCCGATCGAGATGGGAAAGAACAACTCGGGCGTGGGCGTCGGCGGGTCGATGACGCACTTCGCCGGCTATACGCCGCGGCTCCATCCGTCGGACTTCGAGACGAAGACGCGCGACGGTGTCGGCGCCGACTGGCCGATCTCCTACTGGGACCTGAAGGAGTCGTTCGAGATCCTCGAGCGCGAGCTGCCGGTCGCGGGGCAGGACTGGCCGTGGGGCGACCCGCACAGCTATCCCCACGGCCCGCATCCGATCGCCGGAGCGGCGTCGGTCGCATGGCAGGGCGCGCGACGCGCGGGGATCGAGATGCGCGTCGGGCCCGTGTCGATCACGAACGGCGTCTTCGGCAACCGCCCGCACTGCATCTACCGCGGCTTCTGCCTCCAGGGGTGCAAGGTGAACGCGAAGGCGAGTCCGCTCATCACGCATCTGCCCGACGCGATCGAGCACGGCGTCGAGGTGCGATCGGATTCGATGGTGGTCCGCATCGAGGTGGACGACGCGACGGGGCGCTGCAGCGGCGTCACGTACGTCGTGGACGGCGAGGAGCGGTTCCAGCGCGCGCATGCCGTCGCCGTGTGCGGATACGCGATCGAGAGTCCACGGCTGCTGCTGAACTCGGCGTCACGCCGCTTCCCGAACGGCCTCGCGAACGGGAGCGACCACGTCGGCCGCTACGTGATGGTGCAGGGAGCGACGCAGGTCGCCGCACGGTTCCCGGTCGAGATGCGGATGTACAAGGCGCCGCCGCCCGAGGTCTCGTCGGAGCAGTTCTACGAGACCGACGAGCGTCGCGGGTATGCGCGCGGCTTCTCGATCCAGACGGTCGGGCCGCTGCCGATCGACTGGGCGCAGCACGTCCTCGCCGACGGCCACTGGGGCCAGGCGCTCCGCGAGTACATGCGCGACTACAACCACTGGACCATCCTCGGCGTGCTGTGCGAGCTCCTGCCGCAGGCGGAGAACCGTGTGACGCTCGCCTCGCAGAAGGACCGCCACGGCATGCCGGTCGCGAACTTCACGTACTCGCTCTGCGACAACGACAAGGCGAACATCGCATTCGCGACGAAG
>JAFAHG010000288.1 GCA_019237315.1 Actinomycetota bacterium | reverse complement strand
CTCGATCACCTGCTCACCGACGAGCTGGATGTTGAAGAAGTGCTCGATGCCGAGCTCGGCGACGATGCGGTCGGCGAGCGACATCAACCCGTCGTCGCGCAGCGTCACGAAGTACATCGCGAGCCCCGCGCGCATCGCCTCGCGCGTTTTCGGGTGGCCGAGCACGATCTCGCGGCCGTTCGCGATGCCGTCGATCGTCCGCTCGCCGCCCGTCGCGAGCTCCATCACGAGGAGCTCCGGCCCGCCCTCGGCCGGCAGGAGCTCGAGCGCCTCCTCGAGCCGCATCGCGACCGACCCGGGACGCTCCTCGAGCAGCTGCCGCGCGCGGTCGACCGTCGGGTCGAGGACGCGGAAGCCGCGTGAGCCCGAGGAAAACACCGGCTTGAAGCACACCGGCCGGTCCGGGTAGCCGAGCTCGCGCGCCGCCGCCTCAACACGAGCGGCGCCCGTCACACGCCGGAACTCCGGCGCGGGAACGCCGAGCCGGTGCAGGAGCTCGTACGTCTCCGCCTTGTCGTTCGACCTCCGGATCGCCTCCGGCGGCGACACGAGCACCGCCGCGTCGAAGAGCTCCGTCGCGCCCGCGAGACCCTCGAGGTCGAACGACGACTGCGGCAGCACCGCGACCGCGCCCTCCCGCCGCGCAATCTCCGCCACCGCCTCCGGAAACGCAGGATCCGACCCGCGCGGCACGACGTGGAACGAGTCGCAGAGGTGACGTCCCACCGCGCGCTCGCTCATGTCGGTGCCGACGAGCCGCACCTCGCGCTCACCGTTCTCGCGCAGCGCACGCAGCAACGCCGCGGTCCCCGGCGCGCCCGACGCGGTGACGACGACGGTGATCGGCTTCACGCGGGCTCGACCTCGACGTCGACGAGCGTTGCCGCCGCTTCCGCGCGTTCGAGCGCCTCGAGGTTCGTCGGCGCGACCGCGATCACGTAGCCGCGGCGGTCGTTGTCGACGCGCACCGGCCGGATCACCTCGCCCGCCTCGATGTAGCTGCCGGCTTCGACGACACCGGGGAACGCCTCGACCTTCTCGAGCGACGGCGTCCGCACGACGCGTCCGGTCGGCAGCGGCCCCGGCGACGCCGTGAAGAACCGGACCGCGAGCGGCTGGCTGCGCTTTGGCAGCACGAGCTCGTCCGGAAGGTCCTCGCCCAGCGCCATCCGGAGCTGTACCTCGACGATGTCGACGCCGACCGCGTGCCACACGAGTCGCGCCATCTCGCCGCCAGGAACGCGCGCCGCACACTCCACGACGACGACGCGTCCGTCGCGCGCCGCGATCAGCTGCGGGAACGCGATCCCCGTCTCGAGACCGAGCGCGCGCGCGGTGTGCCCCGCGACGCGTTCCGCCTCCACGAGCTGGTCGGGGTCGATCGTCGGCGGGTAGACGTGCATCCAGCCGACGCCGAAGCCGACACCGGGCGGACGCCGCCGATCCGACAAGGTGAGGGGAATCGCCTCGCCGCGGCGCATCACGACGATGCCGTTCATCTCCGTCCCGTCGACGAACTCCTCGAGGATCGCCTCACCGGTCGGCGAGGCTGCGAGCACCTCGTGCAAATGCGCCTCGATGTCGTCGACGGAGTCGACCCGGAACACGCCGCGCTGGCCGCCCGAGTCGGCGGGCTTCAGCACCGCCGGGAACCCGACCTCGTCCGCGGCGCGCCGCCGCTCGGAGAGACTACGCACGGCCGCGAACCGCGGCTGCGGCACGCCTGCGTCCGCGAGCGCGCGGCGCATCGCGACCTTGTGGGTCATCCGGTGCGCCGTCTCGACGCCGATCCCCGGCAGCCCGCGGGCCTCCGCGACGGCCGCGACGACCGGCACCGCCCGGTCGGCGGAGATCGTCATGACGCCGTCGAGCTCGACGTCGGCGACTGCCGCGAGGACACCCTCGACGTCCGAGAAGTCGACGACCCGCGGTACATCGGCCTCGGCGAGCCCCGGGGCGCCCGGGGTGCCGTCGACGGCGGCAACACGCAGCCCGAGCTCCTTCGCGCGCCGGATCGCGCGCCGCTGGTGGCGCCCCGCGCCGACGAAAAGGACGGTCTTCTGCACCGAGCGGCGATCGTACTTCTAGGCTTCTCCGCAGTGGCGCTGCAGGGCAAACGCATCTTCGTCACCGGCGGCGCCGGCTTCATCGCGACGACCCTCGCGAAGCGGCTCGTCGACGAGAACGAGGTCGTCGCCGTCGACAACTTCCACCGGGACGCACTCAGCGGCACCGCGCTCGCCGACCACCCGAACTTCACCGTCCACCAGGCGGACGTCCTCGACGGCGCGGCGATCGCGGAACTTGCGCGCGGCGCGACGCACATCGTCCACTGCGCCGCAATCGCGGGCGTCGACCGCGTGCGCGAGAGCCCGGTGCGCACGATGCGCGTCAACGTCATCGGCACCTACAACGTGCTCGAGGCGGCGCTCGCGACGAAGGACACCGTCGAACGCGTCGTCGACTTCTCGACGAGCGAGGTCTTCGGCACGCACGCGTTCCGCGTCACGGAGGGTCAGGTATCGACGATCGGCTCCGTCGGCGAGGCGCGGTGGACGTACGCGGTGTCGAAGCTCGCGGGCGAGCACATGGCGCACGCCTACCACGACGAGCTCGGACTGCCGACCGTGACGGTGCACCCGTTCAACGTGTACGGCCCGAACCAGGTGGGCGAGGGCGCGATCTCGGTCTTCATCACACGCGCGCTCGCGGGCGAGGACCTCGTCATCCACGGCGACGGCTCGCAGATTCGCGCGTGGTGCTACGTCGACGACATGGTCGCCGGCGTGCACGCGTGCCTCGAGCGGAGCGAGGCGACCGGCAACACGTTCAACATCGGCAATCCGCGCTCGGCGGTGACGATCTACGACCTCGCGCTGCGCATCAAGCGGCTTACGAATTGTCCGGG
>JAFAHG010000024.1 GCA_019237315.1 Actinomycetota bacterium | reverse complement strand
TCTGCGGCCCGCTATGCCCATGCTCTCGAAGTCCCGGACTCGCTCGCCGTCGATGCGTTCGCGTCGGCGTCCTGAGGCGCTGCTCGTCGGCGCCGCGTTCGCGGCGCTCGCGGCGATCGCGATCGTGCTCGCCCGCGGGAGCGGCGGGACGTCGCGTCCGGCGCCGGCGTTCACGTGGCGCGGCATCGTCGGCGACGTACGGCCGCCCGTGTCGCTCGGCCAGCGCATGGTCGTCGTCCTCCGCGCGCCGTCGCTCGCGCAGCGGCTCGCGAACGTGAGGACCGCCTCGCGGGCGCAGGAGCGTCGCTGGACGTCGCAGGTGTACGCGGCCCAGCACCAGGTCCTGACGATGCTCGCCGCGCACGGGCTCGGCGTGCATCCGGACTACACGTTTGCGCGTGTGCTCGACGGCTTCTCCGCGCCGCTCGATCCGCGCGCGGTGGCATTGCTCGACGACGACCCTGCCGTGAGCGGCGTCTATCCGGTGCGCGCCGCATTTCCCGCGACGGTGTCGACCTCGACGCCGACCGGCATCGCCGCGCCGGAGCTCTCGCTCCCGGGATTCGACGGCCACGGCGTCGAGATCGCGCTGCTCGACACCGGCGTCGACCGCTCGCAGCCGTACCTGCACGGTCACGTCACGGCGGGGATCGACGTCCTCGACGGCGGCACGTCGGTCGGCGCGCGCCAGGATCCCGGCGACCCGTCTCGCCGCGAGCAACACGGGACGGAGCTCGCCGGGCTGATCGTCGGCGAGAACGGCCCGGGCGGCGCGACGGGCGTCGCGCCCGGTGCGACGATCCTTCCGATCAGGGTCGCGGGCTGGCAGCTCGACGCGGCGGGGCAGGACGTCGTCTACGGGCGCAGCGACCAGCTGATCGCCGGTCTCGAGAGCGCGGTCGACCCGAACGGCGACGGCGACACGCACGACCGCGTCCCGATCGCGCTCCTCGGTGTCGTCGAGCCGTTCGCCGGCTTCGCCGACACGCCCGAGGCGCAGGCCGTCGACGGCGCGGCTGCCCTGGGGACCCTCGTCGTCGTGCCGGCGGGGAACGACGGCATCGCCGGCCCTGGCTTCGGCTCGATCTCCGGCCCCGGCGGAGCCGCGGGCGCCCTGACCGTCGGCGCGAGCGACGGCCGCGTCACGACGCCGGCGGCTCGCGTCGTGCTGAGACGCGGCCTCGACGTCATCTACAACGCGCGTCTCCCCGTCCTCGGCACCGTTGCGCCCACCGTCTCGGTGAACTTGCAGCTGGGGGTCCCGAAGACGAACGGGACGGCGGCGCCGACGGGCCGCGACTTCTACGACGCACACGGCGTGAGCCTCGTGTCGGGGAAGGCTGCGCTCGTTCCGGCCGGCGAGGATCCGAGCGACGCCGCGGCCGCCGCGGCGGCTGCCGGCGCGCGCGCGGTGCTCGTCTACGGCCCCGCCGTTCCCGCGGGCCCGCTCGACCTGCCGACCGTCGTCGGCGTGCCCGTCGTCGGCATCCCCGCAGGGCCCGCGCTCCAGCTCCTCGCGGCGTTCCGGCTCGGCGTCGACGTCGGCGTCTCCCTCGGCGCCGTGCACACCGCAGCGAATCCGCAGGGTGGCCTCGTTGCCGTGTTCTCCTCGCGCGGGCTCTCGTACGACGGGCGGGTGAAGCCGAACCTCGTCGCGCCCGGCGTCGGGCTCACGACCGCGAACGCCGGGACGAACGCAGCCGGCGAGCCGGCCTTCGCGACGGTCAACGGGACGAGCGCGGCGGCGGCGTCGGTCGCGGGTGCGGCGGCGCTCCTGCTGCAGGCCCGGCCGACGCTCGACGCGACGTCGCTCAAGAGCCTGCTCGTCGGGTACGCGCGGCTCATCCCTGGGGCCTCGCTCGCCGAGCAGGGCGGGGGGACCGTCGACGTCGGTCTCAGCGCCGCCGGCGAGGTCGTCGCGTCCCCGTCCTCGCTGCCCTTCGGCCGCTGGACGGGAGGCGCGTGGCGCCGGCAGCAGCAGCTGACGGTCCGGAACATCTCGACGCGGCCCCTCACGATCGACCTGCGCAGCGACGCGTTCGACCCCGGCGCGACGGTGACGGTTGCGCCGGCGACGGTCTCGCTGCGGCCCGGCGTCCAGACGACGGTCACCGTCACCGCGAGCGCCGCGGCGCGCGCCACCGCGAATCTCGTCGCCGGCGAAGTCGTCGTCGCGCCGCGCGGGAGCCAGCCGCTGCACATCGCGTGGGCGATCACCTTCGGCGCACTCAAGCCGCTGCTCACGAAGATCGTGCTGCACGAGCGGAGCTTCGCGCCGTCCGACGCGAAGCCGGCGCTGCTCGACCTGCAGATCGGCCAGATCGTCGCCACGGGGAGCGTCGAGATCCGTCCCGTCGACCGACTCGACATCGTCCTCTACGACGGCGCGGGCAAGCGGCTCGGGCTGCTCGCGCGCGAGCGCGCCCTGCTGCCCGGTACCTACCGGTTCGCGCTCACCGGGCGCGGCCCCGACGGGCGCACGCTTGCACCGGGGGCGTACGCGCTCCGGCTGACCGCCTGGCGCACCGTCCCCGCGCCGGTCAGCACGGCGGTCGTGCGCTTCCGGATCACGTAGTAGGCAGTATTCACCTCGCATGGCGACTGTCGACAAGCGGCAGACCCATCTGCGCGAGAACCCGTTCGACCTCGCGCGGCGTCAGCTGCACAAGGTCGCCGAGACGTTCGGCATCGAAGACGCGCTGATCAGCGTCCTGCAGGAGTGCAAGAAGTCGATCGAGGTGTCGATTCCGACGCAGATGGACGACGGCACCGTGCACACGTTCACGGGGTACCGCGTCACGCACAACGTCGCGCGCGGCCCGTCGAAGGGCGGTATCCGCTACCACGGCGACGTCACGCTCGACGAGGTGAAGGCGCTCGCGATGGCGATGACGTGGAAGTGCGCGCTGATGGGCTTGCCGTTCGGCGGCGCGAAGGGCGGCGTCGCATGCGACCCGAAGCGCATGTCGCCGGGCGAGCTCGAGCGCATGACACGCCGCTACACGTCGGAGATCGTCAACGAGATCGGGCCGGAGAAGGACATCCCCGCGCCCGATGTCGGCACGACGCCGGCCGTGATGGCGTGGATCTTCGACACGTACTCGATGAACCAGGGCCACTCGGTGCTCGGCGTGGTCACCGGCAAGCCGCTCGCGATCGGCGGTTCCCTCGGGCGCGAGGAGGCGACCGGGCGCGGCTGCGTCTTCTGCCTCCAGGAGGCGCTGAAGCGGACCGACCTGTCGGTCGAAGGAGCGCGCGTCGCCGTGCAGGGATTCGGCAACGTCGGCGCGGTGTTCGCGCGCTTCGTCGCCGAGCTCGGCGCGACGGTGGTCGCAGTCACCGACTCGGCGGGCGGCATCTTCAACGCGAAAGGGGTCGACGTCGCCGCCGCGCTCGCGCACAAGCGCGCGGGAGGCTCGCTCGCCGAGCTGAAGGGCGGAGACCGCATCACGAACGACGAGCTCGTCCTCGTCGACTGCGACGTGCTCGCACCGTGCGCGCTCGAACAGGTGATCACGGAGGCGAATGCCGACGACGTACGGGCTCGCATCGTCGTCGAGGGCGCGAACGCGCCGACGACTCCGGCCGCCGACGAGATCCTCCAGGAGAACGGCGTGCTCATCCTTCCCGACGTGCTCGCGAATGCGGGGGGCGTCGTCGTCTCGTACTTCGAGTGGGTCCAGGGGCTGCAGGAGTACTTCTGGAAGGAGGCGGAGGTCAACCAGCGGTTGAACGAGATCGTCGCGCGCGCGTTCGCGGAGACGTGGGAGCTGCACGAGACGCGCGGCGTCCCGATGCGCATGGCCGCGTACGGACTCGGCGTGCAGCGTGTCGCCGAGGCGGCGACCACGCGAGGGCTCTATCCGTAAGGTCACGCTCTACACGGCGCAGGGCTGCTCGCTCTGCGGCCCGGTGCGGCGCCGCGTCGAAGCCGTGCGCGCCGAGGTTCCCTTCGAGCTGGAAGAGGTCGACATCACGGGCGATCCCGAGCTCGAGCGGCGCTACCGCGAATGGCTGCCCGTCGTCGAGATCGACGGCGAGCGCGCATTCGTCTACCGCGTCGACGAGCGGGAACTACGTATGCGCCTGGTTGGTTCCCCTGCGTAGCACCGGACGGTCTGAGGCAGAATGGGATGAAGGATGTTCCAGACCCCACTCGAGGACGTTCGCGTCGGTGAGAATCGGCTCGGGGTCGGCGTCGCCGCCCGTCTGTCGCGGTACCTGCAGGTGCTGACGCAGGCGAAGAAGATGGGCAAGGACCGCATCTCCTCGCAGGAGATCGCGGACTACACGAACATCAACGCGACGCAGATCAGGCGCGATCTGTCGAACTTCGGCAAGTTCGGGAAGCGCGGCGTCGGATACTCGATCGACGGGCTCATCGGCGAGATCCGCAAGATCCTGCGCACGCAGGGCCAGCACAACATCGCGCTCGTCGGTGCGGGCCGGCTCGGGCAGGCGATCGCGAGCTCGCCGATCTTCGCCGAGCACGGCATCACGATCGCCGCCGTGTTCGACACGGACGTGCGCAAGCTCGGCACGCCGGTCTCCGGCGTCGAGGTGACCGACTATCGCCGCCTCAAGGACGTCATCCGCGAGAAGAACATCGTCGTCGGCGTGCTCGCGGTTCCGGCGGGCGCGGCGCAGAACGCCGCGAACGACCTCGTCGACGCGGGCGTACGCATCATCTTCAACTACTCGGAGGCGCTCCTCGACCTGCCCGAGGACGTGAGCGTGCACACGCTGAACCCGGCGGCCGAGCTGCTGCACGCGCTCTATTTCCATCTCACCTAGCCTGCGGATCCTCCTGTGGCACGGGTACCTGCTCGGCGGGACCGGGTCGAACGTCTACACGCGCGCGCTCGCGCGCGAGTGGAGCAACGCGGGCCACGACGTCACCGTCGTCTGCCAGGAGCCGAATCCTGAGCTGTACGACATCGGCTCCGCGCGCGTCGTGCGGCCCGAGCTGCCGGACGGCCTGCTGCCGGTTTTCGTGCTCGACCGCTACGCAGGGCTCGAGGCGCGGCTGCTGCAGGACTTCACCGGGGAGGAGCGCGCGCGCTACGTCGAGGCGAACGCGGACGCCCTCCGCGAGCTCGGTCCCGCCGACCTCGTGTTCGCGAACCACGTTCTGCTCGGCGCGCCGGTCGGCGCCGCAAGCCGGATGCGCTTCCGCGTGAAGGCGCACGGCTCGGAGCTCGAGTACTCGATGCGCGGCCGGCCCGAGCTCGAGGCGTGGGGGCGGGAGACGCTCGCGCAGGCGGAGGTGACCTTCGTCGGCTCGCAGCACATCCGCGAGGTGCTCGAGGAGGTCGTGGGCCCGATCGAGCCGGTGGTCGAGGTTCCGCCGGGCGTCGACGTCGACGAGTTCCGGCCCGAGCCGCGCGCAGAGGCCCTCGCACGTCTCCTCGACGAGGCGCGTCGCGATCCTGCGAACCCCGGCAACGCGAACGAACGGCTGCCGGACGAGGGCAACGCCGACCGCCTCGGTGAGTTCCTCGCCGGCGACGCCCCGACGGTCGTCTACTTCGGGAAGCTGATCGAGAACAAGGGCGTGCATCTGCTGCTCGAGGCGGTGCGCGCCCTCGACGTGCGGACCGTCGTCGTCGGGTTCGGCGACTGGCGCGCCGAGCTCGAGGCCCGCGCGGGCGAGCGCGTGCTCTTCACCGGCCCCTTCGAGCACCGGCATCTCGTGCACCTGCTGCCGCTCGCCGACGTCGCCGTGGTGCCGTCGATCTTCCCCGAGGCGTTCGGCATGGTCGCCGCCGAGGCTGCCGCGGCCGGCTGCCCGCCGCTCGTCGCGCGCCACTCGGGGCTCGCGGAGGTCGCGGCCGGGATCGAGGCGGAGTACCCGCCGCGGCTTTCACATCTCGCGTCCTTCGAGAGCGGGGACGTGGGAGACCTGCGCGCGAAGCTGCGCGAGCTCGTCGAGCTCCCGTCGTTCGAGCGGCGCGAGCTGCGCGCGGCGGCACGGCGGGCGGTCGAGGCGCGGTGGTCGTGGACGACGATCGCCGCGCGCCTGCTCAGCTGAGCGACACCGCGTGCGTCGCGACGAGCACCGCTCCCGCGACGCCGAGCGCGAGCAGCGTCGGAACGACGCCGCGCCGCAGCGGTAGGAGAGCGACCGCCGCGACGGCGAGCAACACGAACTGCCACCACGCACCGAGCGCCGAGGCGAGCGGGATCGCACTGCCGACGATCGCGCCGATCGCGGCGGGGCCCGCGCCGCCGAGGAAGGAGCGCGCCCGCTCGTCGCGGCGCAGCGCGTCGAAGTACCGGCCGCCGACGAGCACGAACAGGAACGAGGGCGCGAATGCGATCGCGGCTGCGAAGAGACCGCCGGCAACCCCGTGCGCTGCGTAGCCGACGACCGCGACGGTGTGCACGACCGGCCCCGGCGTGATCTGGCCGAGGGCGACACCGTTCAGGAACTGCCCGTTCGTGAGCCAGTGGTAGCGGTGCACGGCGTCCGACTGCATCAGCGGCACGATCACGAAGCCGCCGCCGTAGGAGAGCGCGCCGACCTTGAGCGCGACCCACGCGAGCGCGCCGTAGCCGCCGACCGCGGCGGCGAAGCTGCGCAGCGCCAGCTCGACGAGGCCGCAGCCGATCAACACGACGACGAGCCACGGACCGACCAGTGCCGCCGCCGCGCCGCCGGCGAGCGCGTAGAGGAACCACCGAAGCTGCGAGCTCGCGCGTGCACGACTCGCCGGCACGAGCCCGAGCCCCGCCTGCAGCGCGACAGCCGCGACACCTGCGCCCGCTCCCGCGGCGGCGCCGCGCACCCAGAGCGGCGCCGAGTGGGCGAGGAAGAGCGCCGACAGCGCGAGGATGAGGCCGAGCCCCGGCAGGATGAACGCGAAGCCGCCGACGAGACCCCCGGCGAGCCCGCGCAGCCGCCAGGCACAGAAGATCGAGAGCTGCGTCGACGCCGGTCCGGGCAGGAGGTTGCACGCGGCGATCGCATCCTCGAACTCCGTCTCGTCGAGCCACTTCTCCCGGACGACGCAGAGCTGGCGCAGGAGCGCGATGTGCGTCGGCGGCCCGCCGAATCCGACGCAGCCGATTCGCCCCCATTCGCGCAGGATCGTCCGCAGGCTCGGTGTTGCCCGCTGCATCCGCGAGAGTTTCGCTGCTCCAGCGGGGTACCCTCTGGCCATGGGGGAGGAGCAGCGGCTTGCCTGGCAGGACCAGCTCGCGACCGCGCGCGAGGCGTTCGATTCTGCGACCGACTTCACCGTTGCGGTCGAGGAGGAGTTCGCCCTCCTCGACGCCGACACGCTCGACATGGTCAACCGCTTCGAGGAGCTCCAGGCGGCGGCCCGCGGCACGGACCTCGAGCCGCACCTCGTCGGAGAGCTGATCGCCTCGGAGGCGGAGGTTCGCACCGGGAAGTGCGGCGACTTCGCCGTCGTCGCGGCCGCGATGGCGGAGCGGCGCGCGCAGCTGCAGTCGCTTGCGCGCGACCACGGCCTGCTGCTCGGCTCGACCGGTACGCATCCGTGGGCGCGCTGGCAGGACCAGCGCATCATCGACACGCCCCACTACCGGCGGAACGACGAGCTCCTGCGCTACGTGGTGTGGCGCAACAACACCTTCGGGCTGCACGTCCACGTGGCGGTGCGCGGCGCCGATCGTGCCGTCGCGGTGTGCAACGCGATGCGCAACTTCCTGCCGGAGCTCCTCGCGGTGTCGGCGAGCTCGCCGCTCGTCGAGAACGTGAACAGCGGTTTGCATTCCGCGCGCACCGAGATTTTCACGCGCATGTTTCCGCGCTGCGGGATCCCCGACGCGTACGACGGCTGGCGGGGCTTCGAGGAGTACGTCGCGTTCCTGTACCGCACGCGCTCGATCGACGAGCACACGCAGCTCTGGTGGAGCGTGCGTCCGCATCTCGCCTACCCGACGGTCGAGATCCGCATCTGCGACGGTCAGCCGGACCTCGGCGAGTCGCAGAGTCTCGCCGCGCTCATGTACGCGCTCGCGGTTCGCTGCGCGCGTGCGCTCGACGACGGCGAGGCCCTGCCGAACCTGCCGAACCGCCTGCTCGAGGAGAACCTCTGGCGCGCGATCCGGTACGGCCTCTCCGGCGAGCTGATCGACTTCGACGCCGGCGACACGCTCCCCGCGCGCGCCCGCATCGAGCAGCTCCTCGACTGGGTCGCGCCCGTCGCCGACGAGACCGGCGCGTCGTCGTTCCTCGCCGTTCCCGCCGCGAACGCGGCCGAGCGGCAGCTCGCGCGCGTCGCCGAGGGCGCGAGCCTGCGCGAGATCTACGCCGAGCAGGTGGCAGCCGGTGAGCGAATCGGCTGAGCCCTCCGTCGAGGAGCTCGTCGCGCAGATCCGCGCGATCAAGGTCGGCCAGTTCCTCCTCTCGACCGGCGCGACGCTCGCGTCGCTCGCGTTCGGCAAGCTCGACCAGGGCGAGCTCGACGACGCGCGCCTCGCGATCGACGCGATGGCGGCGATCGTCCCGCTGACCGAGGGACAGGTCGAGCCGGAAGCGAAGCGGAGCCTCGAGCAGGCCGTGGCGAACCTGAAGCTCGCCTACGCCGAGCGCGCCTCGGGGGCTTCGTCCGAGCCCACGGAGTAGAATCGCGCCCGCGCCGAGGACCCTCGGCGCTCCACTTGTCAAGGGAGGAATCGGCGGGATGAGTTGGTTTCTGCACCACCCGGTGCTCCTGGCGCTCGTCTGCGCCGGGGTCGCCGTGGGCTACGGGTTGTGGCTGACCGCGTGGCTGCTCCGCCAGCCCGAGGGGAACGAGCGGATGCGCGAGATCGCGGGTGCGGTGCAGGAGGGGGCCTCCGCGTACCTCCGCCGCCAGTACACGACGATCGCGATGGTCGCGGTCGTGCCGTTCATCCTGATCGGCGTCTACCACAAGCTCGGCTGGGGGACGGCGGTCGGGTTCCTCGTCGGCGCGCTGCTCTCCGCCGCCGCCGGCTTCATCGGGATGAACGTCGCCGTGCGCTCGAACCTGCGGACCGCGGAAGCCGCGCGCGCCGGGCTGAAGCCGGCGCTCAACGTCGCGTTCCGCGCCGGCTCGGTCACGGGCCTCCTCGTCGTCGGCCTGGGTCTGCTCGGCGTCGCCGGGTACTACTGGGTCCTCACCGCGGGCTTCAACGACTCGCCGACGAAGGCGATCCACGCGCTCGTCGGACTCGCGTTCGGCGGCTCGCTGATCTCGGTCTTCGCACGTCTCGGCGGCGGCATCTACACGAAGGCCGCCGACGTGGGCGCCGACCTCGTCGGGAAGATCGAGGCCGGCATCCCCGAGGACGACCCGCGCAACGCGGCCGTCATCGCCGACAACGTGGGCGACAACGTCGGCGACTGCGCCGGCATGGCCGCCGACCTGTTCGAGACGTACGCGGTGACCGCCGTGGCCGTGATGCTGCTCGGGACGATCTCAGGCCTCGACGCGTCGCGGATGTACCTCTACCCGCTCGTGCTCGGCGCCGTCTCCGCGGTCGCATCGGTCATCGGCACGTTCTTCGCACGCATCGGCCAGGGGCCGAACGCGATCATCAACGCGCTCTACAAGGCCGTGATCGTCGCGACGGTCCTGTCCGCACTCGGGTTCATCCCGGTGACGATCGCGTTCGACAAGGGGCCGTACAACTTCTCGCACCTCTATCTGTCGGCGGTCGTCGGGCTCATCGTGACGTTCCTGCTCGTCGCGATCACCGAGTTCTACACCGGTACGCGCTGGCCGCCGGTGAAGTCGATCGCGAGGGCCTCGCAGACCGGGCACGCGACGAACATCATCGAAGGGCTCGCAGTCGGGATGCAGGCGACGGCGGCGCCCGTGGTCGTCATCGCGGCCGGCGTGCTCGTCGCGCATCACCTCGCCGGCCTCTACGGCATCGGCGTGGCCGTGATGGCTCAGCTCTCGATGACGGGTCTCATCGTCGCGCTCGACGCGTACGGCCCGGTGACCGACAACGCAGGCGGCATCGCCGAGATGGCGGACCTGCCGGAGAGCGTCCGCGCGATCACCGATCCACTCGACGCCGTCGGCAACACGACGAAGGCGGTCACGAAGGGCTATGCGATCGGCTCGGCGGCGCTCGCGGCGCTCGTGCTGTTCGACTCCTACAACACGGGGTTGAAGGAAAACGGGCTCCCGACGCTGTTCGACCTGTCGGACGCGTGGGTCGTCGCCGGGCTGTTCATCGGCGGCCTCATGCCGTTCCTCTTCGCGTCGCTCGCGATGGAGGCGGTCGGCCGCGTCGGCGGCCAGGTCGTCGAAGAGGTAAGGCGGCAGTTCCGCGAGAACCCCGGAATCATGGAGGGGACGGTGCGGCCGCAGTACGGCCGCGCGATCGACATCGTGACCGGGTCGGCGATCAAGGCGATGCTGCTGCCGGCGCTGATCCCGATCGCGTTCCCGATCATCGTCGGGATCATCAACGCGCGCATGCTCGGCGGGCTGCTCATCGGCACGATCGTGACGGGGCTCTTCCTCGCGATCGCGATGACGGCCGGCGGCGGGGCCTGGGACAACGCGAAGAAGATGATCGAGGACGGCCTGTACGGCGGGAAGGGCTCCGAGGCCCACGCCGCGGCCGTCACGGGCGACACGGTCGGCGATCCCTACAAGGACACCGCCGGGCCGGCGATCAACCCGATGATCAAGATCGCGAACATCGTCGCGATCCTCATGATCCCGCTGATCGTCTC
>JAFAHG010000264.1 GCA_019237315.1 Actinomycetota bacterium | reverse complement strand
GCAGTAGACCGCGAAGGCATCCACCTCATCTGCCGTGTACTTCCGCCGAACGAGGCCCGACCTCGCGCGCCTGGCCGAGTAGCAACGGACGACTACCGTGTCGCCGTGGAGCGGCGACGACTTGCATTGAACACGGAGCAGCCGATCGCCCATGTCGAAGATCAAGTCGAACCGGCCACCCTCGAGCGCCGGCCGATAGACATCGATGCCGACGGCGACAGCAGCCTTCGTGATCGCCGCCTCCGCGATGGCGCCCTTCCGGTTCGTCGTCAGTTCCGGCAACATCGAACGACCGTAGCAGCGGCCTCGGCTGGGCCATGTCCGAAAAGGACAGGTGTTACGCGCCGACGGCCGCGGGGATCTCCTGCGGCACGTCGCCCCACAGATCCTCGAGCCGGTAGAAGCCGCGCGCGTCCGGCGTGAAGACGTGCAGCACGACGTCGAGGTAGTCGGCGACGATCCACGTCGCCTCGCTCTCACCCGCGACCGAGCGCGGCAGCAACGCGTCGTCCTGCTTCAGACGGACGTGCACCTCGTCCCAGATCGCCTTCGTCTGCCGCGGATTGCCGCCGGTGCACACGACGAAGTAGTCCGTGTAGCTGCACACCTGGTGCATGTCGAGGATGACGACGTCCTTCGCGAGCTTCTCCTGGGCGAGCGCCGCGATGCGCCGGGCCTGTTCGATGGACGTCAAGCGTCTTCAGTGTAGCCGGGGCTCTGGCCGTACAACCCGTCGCGCTCGACGATCGCGGCGACGGCAGGCGGCATCTCGCGCGGCTCGGGCCGGGCGCGCAGGACGCGGGACGCCTGCGGCTCGGCGAGCTCGAAGAAGTGCACGCGCTCGGGCGCGGCGAGACGCTCGAGGACGTCCTCGAGCAGCTCGCGCGGGTAGCCCGGCCGCGCCGCGACCGCGAGCCGCGCGAGCCGGAGGATCTCGCCGGGCTCCTTCCACGACAGGAACTCCGCGAACTCGTCGGCGCCGACGACGAACACCGGGTCGACCCACTCGGCGTGCGCACGCAGCAGGTCGACCGTGCGCGGATGCGCGTCGAGCTCGACGTCGTCGTCGGGAAAGGCGGCGCGCGCGAGCTCGAGTCGCACGGCGGCCGGGGTCGCGACACGCTTGTGGCCGGGGTCCGCGCTCACGAGAACGAGCAGACGCTCGACACCGAGGTGCTCCTTCGCGGCGCGGACGAGCGCGACGTGCCCGTTGTGCGGCGGGTCGAACGCCCCGCCGAACACGACCTTCACGGCGCGAGCTCCAGCGTCTCGCCGCCGACCTCGACCTCGGCGCCGGTGCGTGCACCCGCGGCGCGAAGAGCGCGCTCGAGCTCCTCGGGCGGCGGCGGCGTGCCGGTGACACGGAAGCCGCGCTCGGTGCGGAGGAGCTGCCACGGACGCACCTTCGGCTGCGGCCGGTAGACCGCGTAGTCGGCAAGCCCGTCCGGAGACGCCTCCGGTGCAGGCGGCTCCGGGACGAGCGCGAAGAGCCGGCGCCGGAAGTCGTCGACGCCTTCGCCGGTCGCGCACGAGAGCTCGAATACGGCGACGATGCGCGGGTCCGAGACGGTGAACGGATCGGACCGCGGCAGGTCGATCTTGTTCAGCACGACGATCTGCGGACGCGACTCGAGGCCCGCGCCGTAGGCACCGAGCTCGGCGTCGATCGTGCGCCATTGCTCGTCGGGCGGCTTCGAGGCGTCGACCACGTGTACGAGCGTGCGCGCACGCTCGAGATGCGCGAGGAACTCGTGGCCGAGACCGACACCCTCGCTCGCTCCTTCGATCAGGCCCGGCACGTCCGCGACGACGAGCTGCCGCCCGTCGGGAGCTTCGACGGTGCCGAGCACCGGCTGCAGGGTCGTGAACGGATAGTCGGCGACCTTCGGCTTCGCGTTCGAGATCCGCGTGAGCAGCGAGGACTTGCCCGCGTTCGGGAGACCGACGAGCGCTGCGTCGGCGAGGAGCTTCAGATGCAGCTCGACGTCGCGCTCCTCGCCCGGCAGGCCGACCTCCGCGAACCGCGGAACCTGCCGCGTCGAGGTCGTGAAGCGCGCGTTGCCGCGCCCGC
>JAFAHG010000105.1 GCA_019237315.1 Actinomycetota bacterium | reverse complement strand
GAAGAACGCGACCTCGTGGCTGAGGCCACGGAGACGGGGGCGCTTACTGCTCTGCGGTTCGGTAGCGGTAGACGATGCGTCCACGCGTCAGATCGTAGGGCGAGAGCTCGAGCTTGATCCGGTCGCCGAGAAGGATGCGGATGCGATGCCGTCGCATCTTCCCGGCTGTGTAGGCGAGCGCCTCATGGCCATTCTCGAGCGCGACGCGGTACATGCCGCTGCGGTAGGCCTCGACGACCTCACCTTCGAACAGAACCTTCTCTTCCTTGTCTGCGATGACAGCCTTTCCGTGGAAAAGGAGCCGGGCGCGTCCGAAGACGCGCCCGCTGGACCTGAGCTAGACGTTCGTCACGACGCGGACGTTCTGGGCCTGCGGGCCCTTCTCACCCTGCGCGGCCTCGTACTCGACCTGTGCGCCTTCGGGGAGGGACTTGAATCCCTCGCCGCTGATCGCACTGAAATGCACGAAGAGGTCCTTGCTGCCGTCGCTCGGGCTGATGAAGCCAAATCCCTTTGCGTCGTTGAACCATTTGACGGTTCCGGTTGCCATATAGAAACACCTCCTTCTGCCAATCGGGAACGGGCAGAGGAAGCGCAAGACACGCAACCGACACTCGCTCGATTCGCCTCCCACGATAGCAACACGCGGGTTTCGCGGTTGCCGCCGTCACGTGAGAACGGGGGAGAGCGCCCTCGAGGGACTCAGCGGGCTCTTCGCCGCACCGAGCCGACGCGAGAACGCCGGAGCTCCTCCGCCGCGACGAAATCCTCGCTCGTCGCCGCGTTGAAGACATAAACCGTCACCCCGTCGCGGTCCTCGCGGTCGCGGAAGACCCAATAGGCACCTTCGTATTCGAGGACATCACCGACGGTGAACTGCCGAGACGTGACCTGCTCATACGCGCGCGTGCGCGGGGCACCCAGGGCCGGACGAAGCTCGATCAAACCGCGCGACTCGATCCCGCAGTCTAGTCGAGCGAACGCCGAGTTGGCGTTCAGCAGTCCTGGGCGTGAACGTGCCCGGAAGGCAGAACCGTGTGACAGATGATCGCGCCGCGGAGATCGGCATTGACTCCACCCGCGAGGTCGGCGTCGGTCAGGTTCGCTCCTCGAAAGCGAACACCCGTGAGCGTCGCGCCCGCCAAATCGGCGCCGCTGAGATCGGCGCCGGTCAGGTCGGCGCCGGTCAGGTTGGCCGAATAGATGTCCGATCCGGCCAAGTCGGCGTGCGAGAAGTCCGCGCTCGTCAGAGTCGCCTTCGACAGGTCGACGTTGGCAAGATCAGCCCCGACACAGGTGGCCTTTGCGGCCGGGTGGCACGAGCTCGACGTCGCCTTCTTCTTCAGGAGAGCCGGCACGATGAGAATCAAGACGAACACGAGCGCGAACAGCGGCAGAAACCGACGGAAGTTCGGCGGCACCGCGTGACGATAGCGTCTGCAGGCTCACGGCACGAGGAGACCTTGTTGTCTCCTGAGCTTTCCGCTCCGTGAGCGTTTTGAGCTTGTGAACCCGCCAAGGCGGGCTCGTAACGGGCTGGTATTGCATGGGGTAGCCGATCCCGCTAGTGTTGCGCCTGCTGGGAACGGTGCGGCTGGAGGCCTTCCGAGATCACCTTCCGCATGCACCTGCCCCTTGTCGTGTCCGCTTCGCGTTGGGCCCTCCCAGGCATCGCGGATCAGAGGTGAGGCAGCGATGCGTCGCTACTTCACCTCTGCTCCAGAGATCCGTGCGACGCCCGCGACGACGACGTCTCGACGGGCAGCCGACGAGAATGAGCGGACGCATTCCCGGGCTACGGCTCTCATGCGGTTGCGCACGCTTGAACCCGGTCGACCGTGTCGCGTGCTCGCGAAGGAAGTGACTCGGCTCGGGGCCGTCGTCGGCGCGGCGCTCTGCATGACATTCATCGTCAGCCCGCCGGCGGGCGCCGGCGGGGGCGCCTCGGGTACGTACTCCGCGCTCGGGACCACGTACTACTTCGAGCTACAGAACAGCGGGGCGACCCCGTGGTCGTCGTTCACGCTGGTCGGCCCGAGCAGCGCGCGCTTTGTCGGCGGGGCAACTGCGGGCGAGATCACGGCGCAGTGCGTCCCGGGACAGCCCGACGGGCTACCCAACGAGATCCAATGCACGTCGCAAAGCGCCAGCGGCTTCCAGCCGGGGACCCGCATCCTCTTCGTGGGTACGCTCGCCGCGCCGGCGTGCGGCTCGTCCTACCAGGTCGTGGTCGGGGGTGATCAGGCAGGCGTGGCGGTCCTCGGCGGGCTTTGCGACTCGGTTACCGCGGTTGAAACGAAGAAACCGCCTGCTCGAGCTCCTGCGCCACGCCGGACCAGCCCGAAGCCGGCGCGGCGGCGATGACCACCGCGCTCGACCTCATGCCGACGACGTAGCACGCGATCTCGCGGTATCGGTTGCTCTTGACCTTGGTCACGTACTCGTCGATCACGCACGTGCCACGACCGCCGCGAAACGAGAGCCCGGACGCGCGCGAAAGAACGGTCACGGTGCTCGCGCTTTCCTCGCGTAGATGCTCGACACGGAACGACGGCCAGTTCTCGAGCGTCTCATCGCTCTGGCGCGGCGTCGCGTTGAGATAGGAGCTGACCTTCCCACCGACGGACGTTCCTTCGACGGTGGTCGAATAGGGGTCGCCCGCCGCGGGGTGCATCGACGGCGGATACCACATCACCGCCGCCGGAATCGATGCGTGCTTCCAGCCCGCCGGGGCCGCATGCGGAGCGAACCACGCGAATGGCGTCGCGGCATGCGCCGCCCCAACGGATGCGAGAAACACCGCGGCCAGTGCGGTGTGAAGGCGGGTGCGGATTCGACGGATCGTAGACACTCGGACGGATTGAAACCATACGGGCCGGGTATCCGGAACGCATGGACAACGAACGGCATCCCAAAGGCATCTCGGCGCTCCTCCCCATCCTGGTGGCTCTCGCCCTCTGCGGGATCGGCGCGAGCGGCGCGGGTGCGTCGCGGAGCGCAATCGGCACTCTGAAGCTCTGTTCGTACTACACCGTCAACGACGCGACCACGACGGCGAACATCAAGCTCCTCGCCGCGGGTGCGGCGGGGATGCACGGCGCCTTCGTGCTCAAGGGCAACGCGGCGAACATGACCGTGCACTTCACTGTCCGCTCGAACGGAACCGCGTTCACGTCGTTCCCGGTCGCGAACGGCGGCGGTGAGCGAGTCACGGCAACGCTGGGTGCGAAGTCCCGCGCCGTCAACCTGGACCTCCCGGCGGGGACGAACGTCAAGCAGCAGAAGGGCTGCGTCCCGCAGTAGCCCTCAGCAACCGGGCGCGTCCCGCCGCGTGTCTACGGCGGGACCAACCCGGTGCTACATTGGCGCGCGATGTTCGGAGCGCGACTCCTCGCGGCTTCATCTCTCGTCGCAGCCTGCACCGTCCCGGCGGCGCTTGCGAGCCCGGAGACGACTGCGCCCAGCGTCTACGTCAACATCCACGTCACGCTGAGCGATTCGAAGATCACCGTCTCGCCGAAGACGGCGCCGCGCGGAGCCAACGCCCGCTTCATCGTCCGCAACATCGGGACGAGGTCGCACGACTTCACCCTCTCGTACGGAGGCGGCCGTGGCTTCACCCGCGCCTTCGCGCCGGGCGTGCAGAAGATCCTCGTTCTCTACTTGAATGTGCGCGGCACGATGACCTACTACGGCGGCTCTTCGGCCGCCGCCTCGAAGCCGGGCATGAAGGGTTTCTTCATCGTCGGCGACACCTGCGCGGCGTGCATCCAGTACTGATCTAGCCCAGCGCGAACGTGAGACGCTGCGCGACCTTGCCGCTCGGGTCCGCCTTCAGGTCGCCGGTCGCCGCGAGATAGCTGCCGAGCCCGCCGGTGACCGCGAGCGCGAACGTCTTCGCGCTGAAATTCAGCGGCCCGATGGCGAATAGCGTCCCGCCGTTCACCTGGTATGACGCGTCGCACAGCGCGTTTTGGCCGAAGTTGTAGTAGCAGGTGATTACGGCCGTGCCGACCTTGTTCGTCAACCCGGGGTCGCGGTACACGTCGAAGGAGAACAGCGTCATGTCGCCGGGGAACGGGGCGGTCTTCGCGCCTCGCCCGTTCTCGTGGGTGCCGAACGGGTTGTTCCCTTCGCCGCGCAACAGGTCGTCCGCGTTCGTGACGAAGTCCTGGTCGACGGGCTTCGTGTAGATGGTCAGCGACCGATGGCCCCCAGCGGGCTTCGCCGCCGTCGTCGTGAACGCGATCCGTTGCGCTTCCAGGATCGCCGCCGAACGGCCGACGAGTTGCTGCTCCGTCGCCACGCCGAGTGCCGTGAAGTCGGCCCGGCCCTTGCTGTTCCGGTAGCTGCCCGTGCCGCCCACCACGGCGAGTGTGAACGTCGAGCCGTTGAACGTCGCCGGTCCCTTCGCGACGAGCACGCCGCCGCGCAACTGGAACGACGCGTCGCAGAACGCATTCTCCTCGAAGCTGTACTGGCAGATCACGACGGCCGAGCCGGCGCTCGCGCCGCGCTTCTGCGACCCGAAGAGATCGAACTCGTACACGCCGGTGTCGCCCGGAAACGGGCCGAAGAGCTTCTCGTCCGTCGGCACGGCGGCGGAGCTCGCAGAGTTGCCGAACGGGTTGTTCCCCTCGCCGCGGCCGCGGTCGTCCGCGTTGTTGATGAACCGCTCCTCGGAGAGGAACGCGTAGAGCGTCCGGTTCTTCGACGCGAGAGGCGCAGCCCGCGCCACCGCGGAGCCGCCGGCGAAGGCCGTCAGCGCGACGAGGCAGATGCAGAACTTCGCGTTCAGGTGAGCTGGAAGGAGACGCGCTGCGCGTGGTTTGCAGTCGGGGTCACCTGGACGGACCCGAGCCTGTTCGCGAAGCTGCCGTAGCCGCCCGTCACGGCCAGCGTGAAGCTCGTGGCGTTGAAGTTGAACGCGCCCGACGCGACGAGGACGCCCCTCTTTGTCAGCTGGAACGTCACGTCGCAGAACGCGTTCCCCTTGAAGTTGTACTGGCAGGTGTACGTTGCAGCGCCCGCTCGTTTGTGGAGCTGGGCGTCGGCGTAGAGGTTGAACGAGTAGAGCGCCTCGTCACCCGGGAATGGGCCCTTCGCGTTCTTCGCGGCGGGCGCGACGTCGTTGTAGTTCCCGAACGGGTTCGGCCCCGCGCCCGCCCTGCGCGCGTCGCTGTTGTTGATGTACTGCTGCTGCTCGGCAACGGAATACACCGTGAGCGTCTGCGATGCCGCCGCGAGGCTCGTCGAGGACGCGGCTGCCGTGAGCGCTGCGACGAGCGCCGGCACGATCATCCGCGGCAACGGTCGCACGATGACCAGTGTAGTCCGCATCGCTTACGGGAGAGCCGCGCCCAACCGGAGCGCGGCGGCCGAGCCCGCGACGAGGAGCACCGCGCCGGCGAGCTCGAACCACGGCGCGATGTCGCTGCGCGTCGGATGGCGTCCGGCCCCGGACGCGAGCGAGCGGAGGGTCAGATCGAGTGTCCTCGCCGTCGTCGCGTCGAACGCCTCGCCGCCGGTGAGGCTCGCGAGCATGCCCACCGTCCCCGGGCTCGGTGGCACCGGAAACGACTCCTTGAGGAGACCGGTGCCCCGCGTGATCGTGCCGTACCTCGTCCCAAGCGCCACGCCGTCGATGCGAATGCCCGCCTTCTTCGCGAGCTGCGCCGCAGCGAACGGCGTCACGGTGCCGCGGTCTTGCGCGCCGTCGGACTCGAGCACGATCACAGCCGGCAGAAGTTGCCCCGGCGTGCGATGGATCCCGTCGGCGGCGAGCGTGGTCACGGCGAGTCGCACCGCACCGGCGACGCCCTCTCCGAGCGCAGTGCCGCCCTCCGGGCTCAGGACCTCGAGCCCATGGTCGAGTGTGTTGTGGTCCCGCGTGGGCGGCACGACGATCTCGACGTTGTCGCTGAACGTGACGAGCGCGATCTTGTCCTGCTTCGGAAGGCGGTCGGCAAGGTCACGGAATGCCGAGATCGTCGCGTACAAACGGGTTGGACGCACGTCGGTTGCCTGCATGGAGCCGGAGACGTCGGCGAGCAGGATCACGAGCGTCTCGCGATACGAGGTGACCACGCGAACCGTTGGGCGGGCCATCGCAACGGTCGTCGTCACCAACGCAAGCGCGAGTACGAGGAGCGGCAGTCGCCGGCGCAGCAGCCGCACGCGCGGGCGCGGGGCGAGCTGCTTGGCGACGTAGAGATTCGTGAACACGACGCCGTACCGGGACCGCCGCCGGCGCACGGCGACCGCGAACGCGTAGAGGAGCGGTACGACGAGCAGCGCGAGGAGATACGCGGGCGCGGCGAAGCGGAAGTGATGGATGCTCACGACGGCTGGCACATCGCGCCGACCTGCACCGACGCGGTCGGTGCGAGCGGGGCGAGCAGGTTCGGCAGGGCGTTGACGGTCGCATGCACCTTGTTCCCGCCGAGCGTGATCCGCGCGGTCGCCGCGGTCACGAACGAGCGCGCTGGCGGCTCGGTCGTGTTGAACGAGATCGCGCTCCAGGCGCCGATCACCTTCTCGTGCGGCGCGCAGCCGGTGTCGACGAGCATGACGGGCTCGTCGATCGAGCGGTTGTTCGCGCGCAGGTCCAGCGGGGCGCTCGGCGCGGTCCCCGGCGTTGCCGCCGCGCGGCGGACGGAGTAGGTCGCCTGCTTCGTCGCCGGGCGAAGCGAGACGCAGCCGAGAATGGGCAAGAACGAGCCCACGCGGCCGTTTTCCGAGCTCGCGTGGAAGAGGAGGCTCGAGCGCGCGAGCACGTTCGTCGGCGGGACGCCGATCGCACCGCCGAGGCGTCCGTCGAACCAGACGCGCACAGCCGAGGAGCTCGCGCGCGAGTCGGTGCCGCCCACCACGAAGTTGAACCTCGGATAGCAGGCCATGAGAAATGTCGCCTCGCCGCTCGCCGGCACGACCACCCACGGTCCGAAGACGGCTTTGCAGTTCGAGATGTCCAGACACTCCTTCGTCGGCGACGGGACGAGGTAGAACGGGCCGCCGCCTCGCGCCGAGCCGGTCGACACGGCGAGCGCGGAGACGAGCGCAAGGAGTGCGATGCGCGTCTTCATTCGACCTTGCCGAACCAGAGCGCCGGGACGACGATGCCCGCGAGGATGAAGCCGACCGCGGCCGCCGCGCTCCACGTGTCGAGGCTGTGCCGGCTCGTGCTCACCGATTCCTGCGAGCCGATGCGACCGAGCGCGGCCGTGAGCCGCGAGGTCGACGCCGCGAGCGAACCGCTGACGAACGTTCCGTCGGTCTGCGTCGCGATCGTTCGCAGGAGCTGCGGGTCGACCGGAACCGCTATTCGCGTCGAGTACGTCTGACCGAGCACGGTCACCGGCTGCACGATCCCGCCCGACGAAGTCCCGATCGCCACCGTGTCGACCGGGACGTAGTCGACGAGCGCGGTGACGATCGCCTCGGGCGGCGTCGTCCCGCCCGCGTTCTGCCCTCCGTCGGAGAGGAGGACGATCGCTCCCGGACGCTGCGACCCGGGTCCCAACGACCCCGCTGCGCCCGCGACGACCGCGACGGAGTAGCTGATGCCGTCGCCGAGCGCGGTTCCCGCGAGCGGAATGACGTGCGTCGGCAGGCCGGCGAGCGCGCGAGCGCGATCGAGCGTCGGCGCGACGACGAGATGCGGTGTCTTCGCGACCATGACGACGGCGATGCGGTCACGGCTCGGCAAACCGCGAATCACGGACGCCGCGAGCTTGCGCGCGTAGCCGATCCGCGACGGAGCGACGTCCGTCGCGGCCATCGAGTTCGAGACGTCGACCGCGAGCAGCACGGTCGTCCCGATGCGCTGCACGTCGCGTGACGTCCACGCCGGGCGCGCGACTCCGAGCACCAGGAACGTCAGCCCGACGAGAAACAGCGCAGACGGAGCGGTGCGCAGCCAGCGCGGCGGGCGCACGACGACGTTCGGCGTCATCGCAGGGCGCGTCCATGCGCCCGCACGTCTGGTGCGCCGGCGGAGCAACAAGCCGTAGAGGACGGCGACCAGCGGAACTGCCAGCAGTCCGAACAGGAACTGCGGAGCGCCGAAGGCTATCTGGGCTCGCTCCGAGTCCTCATCGCGCGTCTTGAGTGAACATAACCCATCTACGGGTCGGGCACGAGTTGCAGTTGTCCCGTCGCAAGCACCTGGCACGGGTCCGCCGGCTTCGCCAGCATCGCGCGCACGAGGACCGCTTGCTCGCGAGTCGGCAACGAGCCGGGCTGGAACGACGCCACGCTGTAGCTATCCGCCTTCACCGACGTGGTGTGGATCGTTGCCTGGATCACCGTTTGCGGAGCGTTCAGGTAGGCCTCCCCGCTGGGCTTCCACGCGATGTAGAGCTCGAAGCTCGAGCCTGTGCCGGCGCGAGGGACGACGATGCACGTCGGCGGGGCCTGGCCGGCCTGGAAACTGAGTGCGACGACCCGCCGCGGGATCGGCGTCTGGTCGAGCAGCGAGAGAGCGCTCTGGGCGGCGCGCCGTTGCGACGACGTGAACCCACCGCTGTCGACGCTCTGCTTCGAGCCGCATGCGGTCAGCGTCGCCAGGCCTGCCGCGAGGCAGCAACCTCGGACGACGTGGGCACGCCTTACCCTCGACGTCGCGTTCACCTCCCCGCCCGAAAGCTAGCGAAGAAGCCTCTTTGCGGAAGGGTACGATGGCTGCACGCTTTTCGGGGAAGGCCTGATGCACGCTCGGACACGATCCTCAGCCCTCGCCGCCTTCGGGGGCCTCGCCGTTCTCGCGGCGAGCGGCTGCGGCTCCGCGGGCAACGGCGGCTACACGCTGCACGCGACGCAGTCGTGCCTCGAGAAGAAGGGCTACGACACGGCCGTCCTGACGAACCAGTCGTTGCCGGGCTCGCGCGGCAACCTCCGCATTCGCGTCAACAAGGGCATACCGCTGCTGAACCCCGTCACCGCGAACGGATCCGTCCTCCCTGACACCTGGGTGTACATCGTCTTCGGTCGCGACCGGGCAGAGGCCGTGAGGACGGAGTCCAAGGCGGTGAGGCTCGCGATCCAGTCGCTGAATGCGCGCGGGCTGCTTGCGACACCGGCAACCGTTCGCGCCGGCGTGCAGGTGACGAAGAACGTCTTCTACTACTCGCCGACCGGTGCGCTCACGCAGGCGGAGCGATCGAAGATCGAGGCCTGCCTCCGCTGAAACGCTGTGGGCCACGCTCGCGCGTGGCCCACAGCTTCGGAACTGTCGAGCGGAACCTTAGAGGCAGCCGTCGCCGTCGCTCGGCCCGCCGTTCTCGTCCTGGTCGTTGTCGGTGCCGCCGGACGTCGCGATCGTGACGCCGGTCGGGCAGCCGTCGCCGGCCGTCGAGCCGCCACTCGACGCGGTGGTCGTGGTCGTGGCGGGAGGCGTGCTGGTGCTCGAGGAGGAAGACGAGCTCGAGCTGCTGCTCTTCGAGCTCGTGCTGCTGGACGGCGCGGCCGCCGTCTCCTGACCGGCGGTCACGGCAACACCAGCGCCGACGAGGCCCTTCATGCCCGCAGCGGCGTGGCCGGTCACGGAGCAGAGGAACTCGTACATGCCGTTCTTCTTGAAGGTCACGGTCACCGTCGCGGACTGGCCGGGATGGAGGACCTTCGTCGCCACGCCCGTGCAGCTGTTCGCCTTGAAGCTCGTCGCCGGGCTGGCGCAGATCTTGAAGTCGTGGAAGCCGAGGCCGCCGTCGGTGATCTTGAACTCGACCGGCTTGCCGACCGGCAGGTTCGAGTACTTCGAGAGCTTGAACGCGAGCTCAGACGGCTTTCCGGCAGTGACGGTGATGATGGTCGGCTTCGCGGTCACGCCTGCCTTCCGTGCGGTGTTCGACTTCGCGAGGCCCGTGGCCGGCAGCGCTGCAACGGCGCATGCAGCGAGCAAGCCGGCGGCAAGCCAGGCCCGATGTGCCGGCCGCGACGGGAATCGAGATCGCATGTACTTCAAGACTGAGCTCCTCTCCGGTGCGGGTTCGAGACGTCGAAGTGCGATGACTCCTCCACCACGATAGCTCGTTCGGGCACGAACCGACCGCCGCGGAGGCCCCCGGTAAGGCAGGTCTCAGTGCAGACAGGCTTCGATCTTCGTCCGCTCGATACCGGTCAGCGGCCCGAAGTTCGAGTAGAAGAACACATTCTTGAGCTTCTGGACACCCGCGAGGATCACGCTCCGCTTGATGCCCTCGTGCCGCTCGGTTTCCGACACGGCCCGGTTCTCGATCGCGGTTGCTTCGCCTGCGTCCTTGCCGAAGACGACGTAGACCTCCGGCGATCCGTAGCCGAAGAGCACGTGGAGATTCCCGCCGCTGCCCTTCAGGACGGTGTTCTTGTCGCGGGTCGCCGCGAGCCCGGCCTTGTCGAGGCACTTCTGCGTGGGGGCTAGCGTGTAGCTGCCACCTCCCGACGAGCCGCACCCCGCGAGCCCGAACGCGAGGGCGGTCAGCAGAAAGGAGGCGGGAAGGAAGGGTCGCGTGCGCACCTGTTGCTCGGGCGAGGGTAGCAGCGCCTCCATTTCGTCCCCTTGCGCGTGAGCGACCTGCGGCTTAGGCTGCCGCCCAATGGTTCCGGAGAGGGCCGCGTGGGCGCGGCGCCGAAAGACGCTCGCCTCCGCCGTCTTCCTCACGGCCGCACTCTTCGCGTTCGCCGGCTCGGCGTTCGCACGGCCGACGGCGAGAACGGATCAACCGGCGATGGTCGTCAGCCCGAACTGGTCCGGCTACGTCGCGACGGGGCAGGACGGGAGCCCCGTCAAGTACACGAGCGTGACGGGAACGTGGACCGTGCCCGCCGCCACCTGCAACGGCGCGGCATCCTACGGCGGTTCCTCGACGGCCTGGGTCGGGCTCGGCGGGTACACGACGAAGAACCAGGAGGAAGTCGGAACGGACTCGAACTGCAGCGCGAAGGGGAAGCCGATCTACTACGCCTGGTTCGAATTCGTCCCGTTCATCTCCTACAATGTCTTTCCCGCGCCGCCCGACGTGGTCGCCGTCGGCGACACGATCACGGGCACCGTGAAGATCGTCAGCACGACGATGGTCGAAGTTCAGGTCGTCGATCAGACGAAGAACTGGACGTTCGACAAGACCGTAGCCTTCAGCTCGCAGGACACCTCGACTGCGGAGTGGATCGTCGAAGCGCCGGCGGACTGCGTGCGCTGGACCTGCCACGAAGCGAACCTCGCGAACTTCGGCGCGATCACGATGCACGGAATCTCCGCGGTGGGCAACGGTTCGACCGGGACGCTCTCGGATCCGGACTGGAAGGTCATCCCGATTCAGCTCGTGCCGAGCAAGGTCAGCGTGCCGACGTTGAACCCCGACGCGCCGACACCGCAGAAGCAGACGGCGAGCTCACCGGCAGGCGCGACACCCGGGCCGGTATCGGCCGACGGGAGCGCGTTCAGCATCAACTGGGTCGCCGTCGCAAACGGCGGGCTCTAACCCGACAGCCCGGCCGAGCTTCCCGTTGCGGCGCCGCCGCCGTGGGATGCGCATGCAGCTGACGCCTCGCGCGCGAGGGCGTCTGCCTGGTCGAGCAGCTTGCTCGCGGTCGCGAGTGCGGAGACCGCAGTCGAGCGGTAACCGGCGAGGGTCGAGCTTGCCTTCGTGATCGTCGCTGCGACGTCCTTGGCCGACGGCGCCGGCGGGTACGCGGCGTCGCCGACGCTGCTGCGGAGCTTCGAGTCGTTCGACTGCAGTTTCGCGACGGCAACCTCGACCTGTCCCGCGTCGTAGTCGAAGTTCTGCCGGTCGCCCCGCAACACGCCGAGGTCGGCGTCCGTCTGCTTCGCGTCGCCTTCCACGGCCGCGGCATTCGTGCAAACCGAGCGAGCAGCCGCCGCATGCAGCTTGGCGAGGTCGTGCTGCGACTGCAAGAGATCACCGCGCTCGAACGCGAGGTCCTTGGCGAAGAGTCCGGCGCCGATCCCGGCGGTGACGACGTTCGACTGCAGGTCATTCATGCCTTGCTCCACCTGCGCTGCGACGAGCGCGACAGCCGGAACACGGTGCGACGCGGCGATCGTCGTCGTCTGCGTGGTCGCGGTCGATGTGTGCTTGGGCCCCGAGCCGCAACCCGCGAGGACCACCGTCACGAGCACGAGCCCGCAGCCGCCGACGAGTGAACGAGACACGCCGAATCCTACGTCGGGAGCGCGTGTGTCAGTGGTGCGACCCGAGCGTCGCACTCGTCGAGTCCGGTGCACAGCGCGTGGCGCCCGCGTTACGGATCCACGCAATCGTGAACGTCGAGCCGTCGGACGACATCCCGCGCGTCGACGCGCCGGCCTTGGAGTTCGGCGTGCACGGGACGAAGCGGAGCCTCGTCCTCGTCCACGCCCGGTGGGCGAGCGTCCCGTTCGAGCCGTTACCGGTCGCCGCGATGCCATGGATCTCGACCGAGCCGAAGTTCGCGAGCGAGGCCTGCCGGCAGGTGAACCGCCGGCACGCGTACGGCGCCTCGACGATCCACTCGGCCGAGGTCGTGTCCGTCGCCGGCAACGTGATCTTGCGCATGAAGGTCCAGTGTCTCGTCGCGTCGCGCACCCGGATCTCGACGAGGTTGATCCTCAGGAGCTTGACGAGGCCCGTGATCGTGTCACCGGGTTCGACCTTCGCGTTGATGGTGTGCGCGACGTCGGGTGAGAGCTCGAACCATGCGTAGTAGCTCGGCTCGTGGCGGGCACTGCAGTTCGCGTCCGTTCCGACCTGCTCGGGCTTGTCAGCGCCCGTGACGAACCCGCCGAGCCCCACGGAGACGACGGACAGCGCGGCTCCTCGGGAATGCGTGCAGTCGACGGCCGGCTCGTTCCATGTCCCGGTCACACGCGTGTAGGCGACGGAGGTCCCGGTGACGACGTAACCGGACCAGTGCTGGCTCGTCGCGGTGGTCGAGGCCCGGGCGGGACCCGCCGCGGCCAGGAGTGACGCGGCAAGCAGCCCGACGACTCGCGCACGCCGCAGAGCCGAGACGGTCTGCGCCCGAGGGGACACGCGGAGGCGCGATCATACAAGCCGTTACCGACTTCGAGACACGGAGCTACGATGGTTTTCGTGGCTCCGTCCGTCGCCTCTCGCGCGGCTCTCGTGGCAGGCGCTGCATTCGCGGCCGTCGTCCTCCTCGCCCCGGCCGGCGCTGCGACGGGCGCACGTCGCGCGGCCGCCTCGAGCTACACGGAGGCACAGGCGATCCGGGCGTTCAAGGCGTCGGGGATCGCCCTCGTCGACGCGCAGGTGGGCGAGGAGAACCCCGTCGTCGAGCTCGTCACTCTGAGGCCCGAACACGGGTGGAGCCTCGCGCTCTTCGTCTACCCGCGGGCGAGCCAGGCAACGCAGGCCTACGACGCGGGGAAGAACGAATGGAAGCCGGCCGGCTTTGCCGCCCTCGCGGTGCGGAACCTGGTCGTCACCGTCGTCCCGACGGGCCGGAGGGTCGGCGTGAAGGCGCCGCCGTTCGCTGTCCCGCCGGAGGTCAGGGCCGCCCTGGCCCGCCTCCCCGCGCGCTGACGGCCCGGCAGGATCCGCCAGACCCCTTGCTGTTCCATCCGCCGCGCGGGATACTACGCATGGCTTCACTGTAGGAGCTTTCACAGGGAGGAAACAGCACGCTCTGGAACTTTCTTAGGGAGGGTTGCATGCACATGCACCGTCGAGTTCTACTCGTAGTGCTCGGATGTCTCCTCGCCGTCGGCACTGTGGCCGGGGTGTCGTCGGCGTCACGCAACAGCTCAAAGCTGGCGATCACGCCGGCGCCGGCGTATTCGGCGGACCAGCTCTCGGCGTACGCCGGCACAAACTGGCTGTCGCCGAACGGCGATCTCGCCAACGATCGCTACTCGTCTCTGACGCAGATCACACCCGCGAACGTGGGCAAGCTGCAGCTCGCGTGGACACAGCAGTTCATGCTCGGCGCGAACAACGCCGGCATCTACTCGTTCTCCGGGGGCAATACCGCGGGCCAGCCGTACTGCGCGGCGAACGTGCAGACGACGGCGTGCCCGGGCCAGGAGGCGAATGCCATCGTTGCGGACGGAGTCATGTACATCTCCGACTCGACGAGCAACGTCTACGCCTACGACGCAACGAACGGCACCCTGCTCTGGCAGTACAACCCCGTTTGGCCGACTGGTTTCAACATCGGCAGCGGCGGACGCCAGGCGGGTGTCACGGTCGGACAGGGCAACGTGTACGTCGGTCTTCGCGACGGCGTCGTCGTCGCCCTGAACCAGCAGAACGGCCAGCCGATCTGGTCGCAGACGGTTGCGCCGTGGCAGCAGGGCGTCCGACTGTCCGAGACGCCGCTGTACTACAACGGCGAAGTCATCGAAGGCACGAGCGGCGGCGACGGCGGTAGCACGAGCGCGCAGATGATGGCGTTCAACGCGACCACCGGCGAGCTTCTCTGGAGCTGGAGCATCATCCCGGCCCACAACCAGCCGGGCGGCAACTCCTGGCCGTGGTCGGGCACGGGCTCGAACTTCGGCGGCGGCGCGATGTGGCAGAACCCGGCCGTCGACGCGAAGAACGGCCTCGTGATCTTCGGCACCGGGAACCCCGTGCCCTGGAACTCGCGCGGCCCCGGCTCTGACCTGTGGGACAACTCGATCGTGGCGCTCGACGCCAACACGGGTGTGTTCAAGTGGGCCTACCAGACGGTGCATCACGACCTCTGGGACTCCGACCTTCCGAACGAGGCGATCTTGTTCGACATGAAGGTGGGCGGCAAAACCGTCCCAGCCGTCGGAAGCGTCGCGAAGTTCGGTTGGACATGGGTCCTGAACCGGCTCACGGGCAAACCGCTCGAGCCGGTGACGATCACCAAGGTGCCGGGCAACACGGCTCCCGACGTGAACCCGTGGCCTGTCCAGCCGATCCCGCAGACGCCGAACACGCTCTCCGGCTGCATCGCGGGCGACCCGACGAGCGGCAACGGGGCGAACGAGTGCTACGACCAGCCGCTGACGAACGTGTCGCAGCTCGGCACGTCGACCTCGACGACGATGGGCAAGTTCTCGTTGCCGGGCGGCGGCAGGCTCTGCACGAACTCGCTCCGCTGGGCGGGCCTCAACGCACCGGACGGGCATCCGTACGACATTTCGTGCCACTTCACGCCGTACGACACGTCGCAGTACGTGACGGCGCCGTTCGAGTCGATGGACTGGCCTGAGAGCTCGTACAGCCCACTGACGCAGTCGTTCATCACCTGCGGCGTCACCAACCGCACGTACGGCAAGGAGCAGGTGCCGGCTGCGTCGCAGGTCGTCGGCTCGGCCGGCGGTATCGGGTCCGGCATCCTGTCGGTCGCCGACTCGTCGATCGATCCGCTGAACCTGAACGACTTCGGCAACTTCTCGGCTCTGAACATGAACACCGTGTCGCCGACCTCCGGTGGCAAGTGGGCATGGCATCAGATCTGGCCGGCGCCGTGTTACAGCGGCACGACGGACACCGCGTCCGGACTCACGTTCGTCGGCCACCTCGGCCAGGGGAACGCACAGAACGGCCAGGGCTACCTGGCCGCCGTCAACACGAAGACGGGCCAGGAGCTGTGGGAGTCGCCGCTGATGAATGCGCCGGCCGGCGCGCCCCCGATGACCTACTCGGTCAACGGGACGCAGTACGTCTCCATCCTCGTCGGTGGCGAGAGCCACAACGACCCGACGAGGCCGAACCCTGCGATCCCGAACGAGCGTGTTCGCGGGGCGACGATCTACACGTACGTGCTGGGCGCTTAAGCAAGGAACCGGTGGCGGCCGCTCGGGCGGCCGCCACCATCTTTTTCTCGCTGGGAAGGCGGCATACTGAATTGCGGATGGAACGGTTACGCGTACGCGGACGGTCGAAGCTCGTGGTCTTCGCGTTCGCGGTCGTCGCAGCGATCGTCGCGGTCGTCGTCGTCGAGAGTGGCTCGGGGACGTCGCACCCGGCCGCGGTTCCCGCAACTGCGTCAGTCCGTACGACTCGAGTCGCGAAGTCGGCCAGGCCGACGTGCAAGACGACCTACCAGCCTCTCGTGATAGACGCACACTGCTACGGAACGACGGCGGTGACGCCGAACTGGTCCGGGTACGTCGCAAGCGCTCCGGGACGGACGAGGCTCGCCTACAAGCACCCCTACTTCACGCATGTCACCGGGACGTGGACCGTTCCGAGGACGAAGTGCTCGCGCAAGCAAGGGGCGACCTCGTCAACCGTCTGGGTCGGCCTCGGCGGCTACACGACCAGAAACCAGGAGGAGGTCGGAACGGACTCGAACTGCACCGCCGCCGGGAAGTCGCAGTACTACGCGTGGTTCGAGCTCGTCCCGTACCTCTCGTACCAGACGTTTCCGAACATCAAGGACAGGGTCTTGGCCGGGGACACGGTCACCGGGTGGGTGACAGTCCTGAGTCCGCGCCTTGTCGACCTGAAGCTCGTGAACCACACGCGCGGCTGGACCTTCGAGAAAAAGATCGACTTCGCCTCGCAGGACACGTCGACGGCGGACTGGGTCGTCGAGGCGCCCGCGGACTGCGTCAGGTTCACCTGCCACGAAGCCTCGCTCGCGAACTTCGGCAAGGTGACGATGCACGACATCTCGGCCGTCGGGCGCGGCGTGAGCGGGAATCTCGCGAGCACCCGCTGGCGTGTCACGCGCGTCAAGCTCGTGCCGACCCAGGTGATCGTCCCGACGATCAGCCCGTCGGCGACCGCAGCCGGAGCCGGCGGCAAGACAGGCATCGCACAGTCGCCCGCCGGCGGGACTCCGGGACCGCCGTCCTCCGACGGCTCGACATTCAGCCTCAATTGGATTCCGAACGCGCGGCACGGAATCTAGGCGCGCTCGCAGCGTGCTTGGTCGTCGCAGCCGCGGCGGGGCTCGTCCTTCTGCGCGCCGCCGGTGCGGCGCCCGGCGTGCGGGCGACTCCCTGCGGGTCGGTGACGATTCCCGCGCGTATCACCCAGTCGATCCCATTCGTCGCAACCGACATCACCGTCGTCGGGGTCACCTGCACGTACGCGAAGACCAAGTTCCTGCCGGCGATCGCCAAACCCGGCGCCGGCCCGCCCACAGGCTGGACGATCAACCTCGCAACCGTGTCCGGCAGGTTGAAGCAGGACACCTGCCGGGACCGCGGCGGTCAGATCATCAACTTCCGCTTCAAGCTGTAGGCCGTCCGAGCCGTGACCGGACGCTCGTAGCAGGCGTCGGTCTGCGAATTCCATAAGGCGCCGGCCGGACGGGACGGCCGACGTGCTGACGCGCAGCGCCTGTGTCGCCGTGGAGACAGTCTGAGTGTCCGCGCGCGCAACGACGCGACGATGTCTCGCTCGTACTTTCGAACCACAGCGATCGCACAGGGTGATCGCATCGAAAGGAGACTCGAATGAACGCCCGCACGATGATCCTCAGCACCAGCCTCGTCGTCGCGCTCGCCGTGCCGACTTCGCAGGCCGCTGCAATGAACGGCCTTCGGCACGGAGGCTCGCTCGGGACGAAGAGCATCGGCGTCTCGATCGCGAAGCGCCACACCTCGACGAACAAGGCGTCTCAGTCCAAGCACGTCGGAGCGTCGCTGCCTTCGACGCAGTCGCCCGCTCCGAATGTCTCCCCCTCGACCCCGGACTACGCCGACGACGGCTCGTTCAGCGACAGTTACTTCGACACGAACCCCGGCCCGACCACGACCAACCAGAGCCCCGCGACCGACTCCGGCGCCGTCACGCCCAGCCCCGACCTTCAGGACGGCTACCTCGCATCCGGCGTCGCTTCGAACGGCTAGCCCATTCGGCGACGGGACCCCCTGATTCAAGACTCGAATCGGGGGGTCCCACGTCGATGCCGGTTCCGTCCGTGAGTTCAGTCGTGCACTCGAATTGTCCGACGGTGAAGAAGAGACACTGGTCGGATGGGTCTGAGCCGGGTCGGGGCTCTGTTTGCAGTGGATTCGTGATGCGGCGCTTGGAACCCGTGGCGTTTCGGAGGAGAATGGAGAACGGTGGCAGCCACACGGGCCCGGGCAGGCGAGCGGGTGCACGCGCGCGCACCTGGTCTGCATGTGCCGTTCGGCCGTGCCGGGTCTCGGGTTCGTCTGGGATCGAGCGGCTTGTGGCTCGCGAGCGGCCGAAATGCGTACTTGGGCTTCGCGCTCGCGGTGTTCGGCGTCTCGGCGGTCAGGTTGCTTGCTTTCGTCGATCCGATCCCGCATGAGGCGATTGCCTCAGGGCTCTACCTGGTGGTCGTCGTGGCGGTGGTCGCTGTCGGCCGCCTGCTGCCCGCCCTCGTCGCCGCGTTGCTGTCGTTTCTCGCGCTTGCGTACTGGTTCTCGCCGCCGCCGGGCAAGCTGACGCCAGAGCCTGAGGACCTGATCGCGCTGGTTGAGTTCCTGCTCGTGGGTCTACTCGTCTCTCAGCTGTTGGCGGCGGGCGCGAGGTCGCGAGAGCGGCTGGCCGAGCAGAACAGTCAGCTTCGCGACCTCGACCAGCTTCGCGACGATTTCGTGGCGTTGGTCTCACATGAGCTGCGCACGCCGCTGACGTCGATCCGGGGGTATCTCGAGCTGCTCCACGGATGACGGTGGCAGCCTGAGCGCGGAGCAGAGACGTTCGCTCGAGACGATAGAGCGCAACGTCGGCAGGCTGATGACGCTGGTCAACGATCTGCTCACGATGCTGCAGCTGCGCACGCGGACGCTCGAGATCGAAAAGATGGAGTTCGACGTCTACGAGTTGCTGGAGACTGCCGTGGCCGCGGCCGCACCGCTGGCCGAGAAGAAAGGAATCGAGCTGTGTCTCCGGGCCGGCCCGCTGCCGTCAGGCCTTGGCGACCGGGCCCGGGTTGGGCAGCTCGTCGACAACTTGATCTCGAACGCCGTGAAATACACATTGACCGGGGGTCGGGTTGAGGTCGGTGCAGAGAGCGATGGCGAGTCCGTGAGGATCGCCGTCTGCGACACGGGGCTGGGGATGAGCGAGAACGATCTCGAGCGTCTCTTCGAACCCTTCTTCCGCGGCACGAGCGCCGTGCGGGCAGAAGTGCCCGGCGTCGGTCTTGGACTTGCGATCTCGCAATCGATCGCACACGCGCACGGGAGCTCGATCGAGGTCGAAAGCGTCGAGGGCGTGGGCACGACGTTCGCCTTCCGCCTGCCCGCCGGAGATTGATGTGGAAGGGGCGCCCGGCTTGGCCGGGCGCCCCTTGTTCGGCACCGGGAGTAACTGGCTCCGCGGACTTAGGGTGTCGTCACCGTTGCAGCGTCCGGTCCCGCGCTACTTGCGGTCGGGACGTTCTTCTGCCCCCAGTCGCGCACCTGTTTGGCGGTGAAGGTCGCTGTGGCGGGGTTGAAACCCGGCGCTTTGAAGAAGCCGCTTGCGCCGAAGACAACGCCCACCCCGTCTCCGATCTTCAGGTCTGAGAGGCCGATCGCGTTCTTGTCGTGCACGAAGGTCGTCGTCGAGTTGACGACGAGAGTGACCTGTTGGCCGTTGAGGACGGTGTCGTAGGGCCCGGTTGCCTTGACCTGGACGCTGATCGAGTTGCTTGCGACCGCGCTGATCGTGCCGGCGATCCAGTGGCAGTTGCAGGCGATGTGGCTGTCCGTTGCGGTGAGGTCGGACGCCGAAGTTCCTGTCGCTCGAATGCCGACGAGGTCACCGACTTTGATGTCGGAGAGGGTCGCGGCGGAGTTGTCGATGCCGTTGGTGATGTTCGTGTGCGAGTCGACGGCGACGGGAACGGACTGGCCGTTCAGCACATCGTCGTGCGGTCCCGTCCAGAGGACACCGACGGTGAGCGAGTCCGACCCGACCGCGCTGACCATGCCGGCAAACCACTGCGCATGTGGCAGGACGGGCAGCGCCGGAGTGGAGAAGGTCTGGTCCGCGCCGTCGGTCGTGCCGGAGGCGCTGGTCGCGACGAGCCGGAAATGGTAGGTCGTGGCAGGGACGAGGCCTGTGACGTAGGCGAACGCCGTCCGGGTGATCGTCCCGTCACCGGTCTGCCGGGTCGGAGTGACGGAGCCGTACGAGGTCGAGGTTCCGTACTCGAAGTGGAACGCGGTCGCCGCCCCGTTCGGGTTGATCGTGCCGGCGAGCGCCGCTCCCTTGGCGGTGACGGCCACGGCCGCGTCTGTGGTTGCGGTGGGTGGCGCTGCGGTCGTGCTCGTGAAGGTCTCGTCGGCACCCTCGGTGCTCCCGGCGGCGTTGGTGGCGACGAGCCTGTAGTGGTAGGCGGTCCCCGCCGTGAGCCCGCTGATCCCCGCGGAAACGTTCTGCGCGTGGTCGCCGGAGCCGGCGTTCCTTGTCGGAGTCTGTGATCCGTAGCTGGTCGAGGTGCCGTAGTCGAAGTAGTACGAGGTCGCTGCGCCGTTGGCCGTCACCGATCCGGTGAGTTGGGCGCTCTTGCCGGTGATCGCCGTTGCCGATCCCGTCACGGCGAGAGGGGCGGGTGCCGCGCTCGTCGTGAACGCCGCGTCAGAGCCGTCGGTCGTGCCCGACGCATTCGTCGCGACGAGCCGAAAGTGATAGGCGCTTCCGGGTGTGAGTCCGCTGACGGGTGCGGAGACGTCTTGCGCCGCCGTGCCCGCGCCCGCGTTTCGGGTTGCCGTCTGTTTCCCGTAGCTCGTCGAGGAGCCGTATTCGAAGTAGTACGAAGTTGGCGTTCCGTTCGGAGTCACCGATCCCGCGAGAATCGCTCCTTTTCCAGAGATCGAGCTTGCGGCGCCGGTGACGACCACGGGCGCCGGCGCGGCGGTGGTCGTGAAGGTCTGGTCAGTGCCGTCGGTCGTCCCCGAGCTGCTCGTTGCGACCAGGCGGAAGTGGTACGAGGCACCCGGCGTCAGGCCGGAGACCGGAGCCGTGACGTTCACGGACGTGTTGCCGGATCCCGCGCTGCGCGTCTGGGTCTGCGCGCCGTACGCCGTCGAGGTCCCGTAGTCGAAGTAGTAGGTGGTCGGTGTGCCGTTCGGAGTCACCGAGCCTGTGAGCGACGCTGTCTTCTCGGTGATCGACGTTGCCGAGCCGGTGGTCGCGCCCGGCGCCGGCGGGGTGGTCGTCGAGAAGCTCTGGTCGCCGCCGTTTGTGGTGCCGGCGCTGTTCGTCGCCACGAGGGCGAAGTGGTAGGTCGTCCCCGGGGCAAGGCCGCTGATGTGAGCTGACACGGTCGCGCCCGATTGCTTCGGGCCTGCTGTCCTCGTCGCCGTCTGCGACCCGTAGCTCGAGCTGGTTCCGTACTCGAAGTAGAACGACGTCGCAGCGCCATTCGAGCTGAGAGTCCCGGCGACGTCCGCGGAGCGCTCGGTGATCGAACTCGCCGACCCCGTCGATGCTGTCGGCGCGGTCGGCGCTGCCGGTGTGGCACCAAGAGCAGGAACGGCCGCCGCCATGGCGACACAGGCGGCGACGGATGAGAGTAACGTGCGCATCAGGGCCTCCAGGAATGCGATCGAAGGGACACGGCCACATGATCGGCAGCCTCTGTTCGACTGGTGCGTCATCCTCGTTAAGGGAACGCAAAACCGGTTCGCCCAGTTGGGTGTCAGGACGTGCGGGCGCCGATCGTCAAAAGCAGAGCGACGCGTATCCTCGGGCCGCGTTCCACGCATATCCGGGGGCGGCGACCATGAGTATGTGCGCCGAGTAGCAGCCGGGGCGTGGTTTCCGTGCCAGAACGACGTGCAACGCGCCGTCGCGTGCGATCGCCGTGCCCGAGGCGAAGGTCGACCGGCGCTGCTCGATGTCGAATGCCACTCGAGCCGTCAGCGCGTTGCCGCTCGGGGCGGCGACGGAGACGGTGAGCGCGAGTCGGGCGCGGACGCGTCCCAGCCGAAGGGTTACGGTCGGCGACGGTGGTACGCAGTACCGGGTGTTCGGCACGATTCCGTCCCACGTGTAACCCTGGATCTGCACCGTGCCGACCTTCGCGACGTAGCAGCCTGGACCGGCCGTGCGCGCCACGGTGAGGGCGAGCGTCCCGGCGGGGGTCGTCGTCGCGGAACTCGACGCGAACGTCGCGGCGCCGGTGAGGATCGACGTGCGAACGTGCGCCTGGAGCGGCTGTCCTATCGCGCTGACCACGTTCAGCGAGAGATGCAGGCGGTCGCCGACGCCGCCGAGAGTGATCGCGCCGATGTGTGCCGTCGGCGGCGCAGCCGCGAGGGCCGGTGCCACTGTCGGGTTCGGTGCGTTCACTGTTTCGACCTGTGTCTCGGCTGTGCCGTTCGTGGTCGCGGTCAGCGTCGGCGTGCCGCCGTTTGCGTCCTCGGCGTAGAAGGTGGCGGCGCCCGTTCCGGGTGGCAGTGTGAGCGTGAGCGTCGGCGACCAGGGTCCTGCCGGGCTGTTGGCGAATGTGCCGCCGGTCGAGCTCGAGGTGACGCTGACGGTGGTTGCGACCGGAAGCGTCGTGGCGATGCCGCCGGTTTGGAGCTGGAGCGAGATCGGTTGTGAGGCAGCGCCCGCGTCGAGCGTTTGCGGTGCGCTCGTGAACGTTGCGACCGTCGGTGTCCAGGTCGCGAAGTCGCTCCACCCGGTTGCGGGCGCTCCGCCGCTGAGTACGGATGCGCAGCCGGTGGCCTCGCATGCCTGGGTTGGATCGCCGGCGTCGGTTTCGTGGACGGCGCCCGCCATGCGCGCGAGCACCGCGGAGGTCTGGGAGGCGAAATCGCCCGCTGACAGACCGGGGTTCGAAGCGTCCCACGCAAAGCCGATGTACGAGATCCCCGATTGGCGGAGGGCGTAGACCTGCGCGGACACGAAGTCGGCCATTACTGCCGGGTCGACGTTCGTGTACCCGTATGAGTTGGCGTACGCCCACGCGGCGTTCGCGAGTGCGCCGTACGACGAAGTGAGGAAGCTGCGCGCCGCGGTTTGCGGACCCGCCGTTGCGAGCTGGCGCAGGTAGGTCAGGTAGGGAAGGAGGTAGGACTCACGGGTCTGCGGGTTCACGCCCGTGATGGCGTAGGCGCGTGCGTCGCCGTAGACCTCCTGGTAATAGGCGACCGCGTACGTGCTCATGTCGCCCCAGAACTGGTCGTCTTGTAGCCATGACTCGAGCTGTGCCTTGTAGGCGGGGAGTGGGGTGGTGGTCTGGCCGACGCCGACTCCGAACACGAAGCCCTTCGCCTGCGGCACCGATCCGTCGCCGTAGAAGAGGCCCGAGAGAAGCTGTCGTAGGTTCTGTCGGGCTTGCCCGGTCCCGGCGACGACTGCTGAGGACGCCTCGTTCACCGCCCAGGTGTCGCCTGCACCGACGTCGTAGCCGGCTGCGGCCATGCGCCGGCGAGCCTCCTGACCCGCCTGGTACCAGGAGTTGCCGGTCGCGGTGACCCAGCTTGCCCAGGCGCTGTAGTTCACCTCTGCGAGCGCGTGGAAGTTGGGTCCGATCGCGCGTATCTGCCAGGCGGCGTTCGACCGGATCGTCGTCTTCGACGCGGCTAGCGGCGGGATCGAGACGTAGTACTGCGCACACGGGGACGGATTGGCGCCGAGCGCCTGCGCGAGCCGCCACCAGTCACCGGAGGTGTAGAAGACCGCCGCGACCGATTGACAGCTGCTCCGCCCCGTAGCGCCGAGGGACTGCGGCACGAGAAGGAGCAGCGCGCACGCCGCGACGACGAATGTAACCCTCTGCACGTCTGCGGCCCCACTTCATGGTAGCCGCGTGTGCCCTGCATCATCGGATCCGCGCGTGCGCTCTTCGAGGTGGGGCCACCAAGCGAGGGTGTAGATCGCGTTCTGCGTCAGGTTTTCGGCGGCGGCCACGGGCCGTCGGACGATGCCGGTCGACCAGCTGAGGATGCGCCCGTGCGCCCACGTGCCGGTGAAGACGACCTCCTCGCCCTCCTGCAGTGTCCGCACGGTGCAGGTGTCCGTCGCCCGTCGTCTGCGTGGAGTTGTCAGCGACTCGCGGCCGACTTCGACGCGTACGGCGCCGGGGAGCGAGAGCGAAGGCGGCTCGCGGTTCCACGCTTCGATGCAGCGCGCGATCGTGAATCTCGGGTCGGAGACGAGGTTCCTGTAGAGGGCGCCGATTGCGCTCGGCGCGACCGAGCCGCCGACGAGCACGAGGGTGAGGAGCAGCGCTGCGAGCGCGAACGGGTCGACCTTCTGCAGGGTGAGGACGAGCCATCGCGGCCGCGCCTCGTACAGCTTCGTCGCGACGGCCAGGGCGTCTGCCGCTGCGCTCCGCATCTTCGGGTCGCTGCGTCTGGGCGACACCAGCCCGGCCATGGCTGCGCCCAGCGCGAACGCGAAGACGTGCTCGCTTGCGAGGACGCTCAGGCCGGGACGCAGCATGTACGCGAAGACGCCGATCGCGAGGCAACCGAGGGCAAGAGAGGCTCGCCCCTGAAGCGTTTGCCCGCGCGCACGCCAGCCTGTCTGTGTCAGCGCTCCGAGCCAGGCGGCGGAGACGGCGGAGACGCCGTAGTCCGGCGAGGTCAGCAGCGCCTGGAAGGCGTGCGGTGCGACCAGTCGCGCGAGCCCGATGAAGCCGTAGGCGAGAAGCGTCGAACCAACGTGGCCGACGACCGCCGACAGCGCGAACGCTCGAGCGCCGCAGACCGAATAGGTGAGCGCAGCCAGGAGCGCGAAGCTGACGAGGGACGCTCCGATCGGGTGCTCCGCGACCAGGCCGCTGACGAGAAGCAACCAGAGCCGTCCGTGCGCGACCGCGGTCGGCGACGCGGCGAGCGCGCCGCCGCGGCCTCCCATCACGAGCGTCAGCGTGACGACGAGCGTCACGAGGGTTACGACCGGGGTTGCCGGCGGCAGGCGTCTGCGTCTCCGATCGGTCACGATCGAGACGCGCGTTTCGCTCGGTGAGCGCCCATGACCGGCTGTCACCTCTCTGCTCCCTCCGTACGGCTGATGCTATCGTCGTCGTCGGAGTGGCCGCCAGAGCGCCGGTGGTCGACGGAGCCTCGCCGAAAGAGGCCTGGTCGGACCCTTCGCAGCCGTTTGCAAGCTGGTGGGCGGCGCTCGTCGACCGCTGGTGGCTTCCGGTCGCGGGGCTCGCGCTCGGACTAGCCGTCGGGGTCGGCCTCGTCGTCGCGCGCCCGACTCGTTACGACGCGTTCGTGCTCGTGGCTCCTGCAGATCTGTTTTCGCCGAGCGGCGCGCCGCTCGACGACTACGCGTCGAGCCTGCTCGCGATCGGACGTGACGTGACGAGTGCAGGTGCGCTGGAGGCGGCAGCCGCGCTCGCGCGGATACCGGTTTCCGAGCTCCGTGGGCATGTCACGACCCAAGGCCTCGACACGGGCCTGGGGAAGGTCGCGGGCCGCGGGACCTTGCTTGTCAAGATCACCGTCGGCCTCCCGCATCCGGACGCAGCCGAGGCTGCCGCGGACGAGCTCGGACGGATCGCCGTCGAGAAGCTGACCTCGACCTACGGGACCCGCTCGGTCGGCGTGATCGAACAGGGAATCCGCGGCTACCAGCAACAGCTGAGCTCGCTCAACCCGTTGCAGAGCGATCTTCGCCAAGCGTTGGCCCGGCCCAACCTCGGGCCGCTGATGCAAATCCTCCTGTCTGGCCAGGCGGACTCGGCCGCGATCCAGGAGGACTCGCTGTCGGCGTTTCTGTCGGCCGCGCAGCGACAGCTTTCCCTCGCGCGGGCCTCGGAGGTGCCCCAGCTCGTCGGGGGTAGGGCGAGGGCTGAGAAGGCGATCGGGCTTTCGCCGCGCAATGCCGGATCGATCGGTGGGTTTGCCGGCCTTCTCGTTGGCGGCGTGGTCGCGATACGTCGGCGGCGGCAACCCTGATCCCGCGACCGGCCTCAACCCTTCGCGGCCGCAGCCACCTCGTGCAGGAGCGCCGCGAACTCGCGACTCCGTTCGCGACGATCGAGTCGGTCGCGCAGCTGATCCGGTAGCGGCGGAGGCTCGAGCGTGTTCGAGCGCCACCGTGCGACGAGCGACGCGATCGCGTCGGCGATCGCGTCCACGTCGTCCGGAGCGGCGACAACTCCCGCGTTCGCTTCCCGGATGAGCTCGGCCGCGCTCCCTTCGGGTGGCACGACGGCGAGGATCGGCCGCCTCGAAGCCAGGTACTCGAAGATCTTGCCCGACGGAACGTCCCGTCCGCGCTCGCCGACGTCGGGCAGAAGAAGCAGCAGCGCCTCTGAGTCGCGTTGCAGCTCGAGCGCCTGTCGATGCGAGACGAAAGGGATCAACTGCAGCCTGTCCGCGACGCCGTTCTTCACCGCCCAGTCGTAGTCGGAGCTGCGGAAGTCGCCGACGAAGCGCGCCACGACGTCGGGGTCGGCGCGGCCGAGCGCCGTCAGGAACGGTCGTGGGTCGCGTGCCGCGAAGAAGCTGCCGGTGTGCGTGATCCGGAAGCTGGTCGAGCCGCGAAACGGAATCCCGTCGTAGTCGTCGAAGTCGGCTCCGTTGGGGATGAC
>JAFAHG010000247.1 GCA_019237315.1 Actinomycetota bacterium | reverse complement strand
GCGTCAACGTGAGCGTCTTCGAGAGCGGCATCTCCGGGTCGGGCTCGAGACCGGCCGCGAGCAGACGCTCGCCGAGGTCGGCCGGCGTCGAACGGGCGCCGACCCACCAGTTCGCGTGGTCGAGACCGTGTGCGGTCCCGATCGCCGCGACTTCCTCCACCGCGCGCTCGACGTCACCGAGCCGTACGTGCTCGACCGTCGCCCAGCGCGGGCGCACGACGACGAGGTAGCCGTCGCGCCAGAGGAGGTGACGGTCCGGCTCGTCCGGCATCGAGAGACTCGGCTCCTCGGCGAGCTCGATCAGATCGGCGGGCGCGCTAGGCTGCACGGCGTGACGGAAGTTATCGACGCACCGGCTGCCGTCCGCTCGATCCACCACTGGATCGGGGGCAGGCCGTACGAGGGCGCCTCCGGGCGAAGCGGCACGGTGTTCAACCCGGCGCGTGGACTGCAGACGGGTGCAGTCGACTTCGCCTCGGTCGAGGAGGTCGACGCGGCGGTGCAGTCCGCGAAGGCAGCGTTCCCTTCCTGGCGTGCCCTCTCGCTGTCGCGCCGCGCGGAGCTCTTCTTCCGCATCCACCGGCTCTTCGACGACCACCGCGCAGACCTCGCGCGGCTGCTCACCGCGGAGCACGGGAAGGTGCTTTCCGACGCGATGGGCGAGGTTGCGCGCGGGCTCGAGGTGATCGAGTTCTGCTGCGGCATCCCGACCCTTCTCAAGGGAAGCTTCTCCGAGCAGGCGTCGGGTGGCATCGACGTCTACTCGATCCGCCAGCCGCTCGGTGTCGTCGCCGGCATCACGCCGTTCAACTTCCCCGCGATGGTTCCGATGTGGATGTGGGCGCCTGCGCTCGCCTGCGGGAACACGTTCGTGCTGAAGCCGTCGGAGAAGGATCCGTCCGCGTCGATGCTCACCGCGGAGCTCCTCGCCGAGGCCGGCGTGCCCGAAGGTGTCTTCAACGTCGTGCACGGAGACAAGGTCGCGGTCGACGCCCTCCTCGAGCATCCCGACGTCGCGGCGGTCTCGTTCGTCGGCTCGACGCCGATCGCGCGCTACGTCTACGAGACCGCGACGAAGCACGGCAAGCGCTGTCAGGCGCTCGGCGGCGCGAAGAACCACATGATCGTGCTGCCCGACGCCGATGTCGACATGGCCGCCGACGCTGCGGTCTCTGCGGCGTACGGCTCCGCGGGCGAGCGCTGCATGGCGGTGTCGATGCTCGTCGCCGTCGGCGGTGTCGCCGACGAGCTCGTCGAGGCGATCAAGGAGCGGATCCCGAAGGTGCGCGTCGCGGACGGGCTCGAGCCCGACGCGGAGATGGGCCCGCTGATCACGCGCGAGCATCGCGACCGCGTCGCGTCGTACGTCGAGAACGCACCGGGTGAGGGCGCGCGTGTCGTCGTCGACGGGCGCGAGAGCTGTCCCGACGAGGGGTTCTTCCTGGGACCGTCGCTGCTCGACGACGTGAAGCCGGAGATGGCGGCGTACCGCGACGAGATCTTCGGTCCGGTGCTCGGCGTCACACGCGTCGACACGTACGAGGAAGCAATCCGTCTCGTCAACGAGAGCCCGTACGGAAACGGCACCGCGATCTTCACGCGCGACGGCGGTGTCGCACGGCAGTTCCAGTTCGACGTCCAGGCCGGCATGGTCGGCGTCAACGTGCCGATCCCCGTCCCCGTCGCCTACTACAGCTTCGGCGGCTGGAAGCAGAGCCTCTTCGGCGACCGGCACATCTACGGGCCCGAAGGGATCGACTTCTACACGCGTACGAAGGTCGTCACCTCGCGCTGGCCCGATCCGGCGACATCGAAGGTCGACCTCGGCTTTCCGCAAACACGCTGAAGCTGGTTAAAGGTTCCGTAACGATTGTTGCGGAGCCGGGTCGGCGTCCGCGATAATCGAGGCGTGAAGGCTCGCTGGTTCGTCCCCCTCTGTCTGCTCGGAGCTCTCGCCGTCTCGACGACCGCGACGGCCACCACGCGCTCTGTGCCGGTGTGCGGCGCGATGCAGCTGAACACGAAGGCGCACCCCTGCAGCCCGACCGGCGTGCACTGCCCGATCGTCAGCGCCACCGGCGTCCTCGGAACGAGCACCAACGTCGCCGGCGGCATCGCCGAGACGAGCGGCGCATACGGCGGCCTCACGGTCGACTGCACCGGCGTCGCCGACCAGATGACCCTGAAGGCGCCGGGCCACACGTTCATGCTCGTGCACGCGACCACGAGCCTCGACCGCTGCGGCGTGCACAACGACACGATCACGTGCAACTTCAACGTCCCGCAGGAGAGGCTCGGGCTCGGCTACGTCGGCGCGTGGCAGGACTCGATCAACTGGCGCTTCACGCCGAGCGACTCGGCCTCGCACGACGTCAAGTACGGCTCGTGCGACATCCCGGTCACCGTCACCCTGTCGAACGGCAACGCGACCGCTGTCTCGAAGAACACGCAGACGGTCTGCATGTTCGCGGCGGGCGACGTCCTCAAGTAGCGCGTGCGCGCCCGGCTCGCTCTCGCCGCGATCGCGGCGCTCGTGTGCTGGTGCGTCGCGGGTGTCGCTCCCGTGGCCGCGAAGACGATTCCGGCGTGCAAGACCGGGCAGAAGAGCACCGTGAAGAAGCCGTGCGCCGCGTCCAAGGCCGCCCCCGCTGCGAAGTCGGTGCCCCATTGGTGCCCGATCGTCGGCGCCACGGGCAACCTGGGCGGCAACACGGGCCGCGCGGGCGGTGTCGCGCAGACGGACGGCGCGATCGGCTCGGTCAGCCTGGACTGCACGTTCACGGCCGACGGCCTCACGATCCAGATTCCGGGGCACACGTTCCTGAGCGCCACGCCCACCCTCGCGGGTGACACGTGCAGCCCGAACGGCGACACGGTCACGTGCAAGCTCAACGTCGCGCTCCAGAAGCAGGGGCTCACGATCGCGGGCGGCTGGCAGAACCTGATCAACTGGAAGCTGACGCCGTCGGATCCTGCGTCGAACGACGTGACGAACGGTTCCTGCGGGCTGACGGTCGTTCTGACGCTGACGAACGCGGGCGCGACGACGTACACCAAGAACGCGATCACGGCCTGCGAGTTCTCCGCGGGCGACCTGCTGCGCTGAACGCGGCGGTTCTCGTCGACGGGCTCGTCGTCCGCTTCGGCGAGGTCGAAGCGGTGCGCGGCGTCTCGTTCGCGGTCGAAGCGGGTGAGTCGTTCGGTCTGCTCGGGCCGAACGGCGCCGGCAAGACGACAACGATCCGCGTCCTCACGACGCTGCTGCGCCCGACGGAGGGTCGCGCGCTCGTCGCGGGTCACGACGTCGTCGGCGACGGGCTCGCGATCCGACGGCGTCTCGGATACATCCCGCAGGCGATCTCCGTCGACGGTGCGCTCACCGCGCGCGAGAACCTCGAGTTCTACGCGCGCGTGACCGACGTGCCGCGTCGCGAGCGCCGCGAACGGATCGCCCACGCGGTCGAGGTGATGGGGCTCGAGCCGTTCCTCGACCGCCTGGGGCGCACGCTCTCGGGCGGGATGCTGCGCAGGCTCGAGATCGCAACCGCACTCCTCAACCGGCCGGAGATCCTCTTCCTCGACGAGCCGACGGTCGGCCTCGACCCGACCGCTCGCCGGCTCGTGTGGGAGCGGCTCGAGGAGCTGCGCGAGGAAGCAGGGACGACGCTTCTCGTCACGACACACCAGATGGAAGAGGCCGAGCGACAGTGCGACCGCATCGCGATCATGGACCTCGGTCAGCTCGTCGCGCAGGGAACGCCCGCTGAGCTGACCGCCCAGTTCGGCGTGCCGACGCTCGACGACGTCTTCACGGCCGCGACCGGCCGCACGATCCACGAAGGGGGGAGCTTCAGGGATGCACGCAGAAGCCGCAGGCTTTCGCGCCGGCTGGGCTGACGCGCGCCTCGTCGCCGCTCTGCGCCGCCTCGCGAGCGGCGTCGGTGCGATGGGGTGGGCGGAGCTGCGCAAGCTGCGCCACGACAACCTCGACATCGCGACGCGCTCGGTGCAGCCCCTGCTCTGGCTGTTCATCTTCGGAACCGCGCTGCGGCGGAACCGCGCGCTGTCCGGCGGCTACCACGACTACCGGGCCTACCTCGCGCCCGGGATCATGGCGCAGGCGGCGCTCTTCATCGCGATCTTCTTCGGTCTGGCCGTCATCTGGGAGCGCGACGTCGGCCAGTTGCAGCGCCTGCTTGCCACGCCGCTCCCGCGGCTCGCGATCGTCCTCGGGAAGTCGGCCGGCGCGGGCATCCGCGCGCTCGCGCAGGCGGTCGTGCTGCTCGCCGTGCTCGCCGCGACGGGGATCTCGCTGAAGTGGAGTGTCGGCGGCGTGCTCGGCGCGCTCGTCCTGCTCGTCCTTGCGACGGGTGGGTTCGCGTGCCTCTCGATGATCCTCGCGTCGCTCGTGCGGACGCGCGAGCGGTTCATGGGGGATCGGGCAGATGGTGATGATGCCGCTCTTCTTCGCGTCGAGCGCGCTCTACCCCCTGTCGATCATGCCCGCGTGGCTGCGCGTCGTCGCACGCGGGAACCCGCTCACTTACGAGGTGCACGGCATGCGGCAACTGCTGCTCGGCGTGTCGACCGGCGGGACCCTCTGGCTCGACTTCCTGTTCGTCGGTGCGTTCTTCGCCGTCGTCGCCGCGATCGCGGCGAAGCTCTACCCGCGCGCGATTCTCTAGGCTCTACCCGCGCGCGATTCTCTAGGCCGCGACCGCGCGTCCGCCGGCGAGCTCTTCGCCGAAGCGCGCGCGCGCGATGAACTGTCCGCTGCCGGGTGACGCGAGGAGCTCGTCCCCGTCGACGATGATCTCGCCGCGTCGCAGGACGATTTCGGGCGACCCGACGACCTCGGTGCCCTCGAAGATGTTGTAGTCCGAGCGCGAGTGCTGGGTCGCGGCGGAGATCGTCAGCCGCTTCTCGGGGTCGAAGACGACGATGTCGGCGTCGGAGCCGACGGCGAGCGTTCCTTTCCGCGGGTAGAGGCCGAAGAGCTTCGCCGGGTTCGTCGCGAGAAGCTCGACCATGCGGTTCAGCGTGATGCGGCCTTCGCGGACGCCGAAGTGGTAGATCATGTGCAGCCGGTTTTCGAGCCCCGGGGCGCCGTTCGGGATCTGCCGGAAGTCGTCGCGGCCTGCGTCCTTCTGCCCCTGCCACAGGTAGGCGCAGTGGTCCGTCGACACGGCTTGGAGAATGTTCGTGCGGACGGCGTTCCAGAGCACGTCCTGGTTCTCCTTCGCGCGCGGCGGCGGCGTGTAGACGTACTTCGCGCCCTCGAAGTTCGGGCGCTCGAGGAACGTCTGGTCGATGAAGAAGTACTGCGTGCACGTCTCGCCGTACACGTTCCAGCCCTTCTCGCGCGCGATCTCGATCGGCTCGACCGACTCCGCGCACGACACGTGCACGACGTAGAGCGGCGACCCGGCGACACGCGCGAGCTGGATCGCGCGGTTCGTCGCCTCGCCCTCGGTCTCGGGCGGTCGCGTCAGCGCGTGGTAGATGGGCGCGGTGTTCCCGGCGGCGATCGCTTCGGCCATCATGACCTCGATGGCGTCGCCGTTCTCGGCGTGCACCATCACGAGTGCCCCGGTGTCGGCGGCGACCTGCATGGTCTTGAACAGGGTCTCGTCGTCGACCATGAGCGAGTCCTTGTAGGCCATGAAGAGC
>JAFAHG010000158.1 GCA_019237315.1 Actinomycetota bacterium | reverse complement strand
CGCGAGTCCGGGCTGCGGGCCGTGCGGGATCCCGGAGGGATGCAGCGTCACCGAGCCGACCTCGATGCCCTTGCGCGACGAGAAGTTCCCGTCGACGTAATAGATCATCTCCTCGCTGTTCAGGTTCGAGTGGTGGTACGGGATCGGGATCGCGAGCGGGTCGAAGTCGAGCTTGCGCGGGCAGAACGAGCAGATCACGAAGTTGCGGCCGGCGAACGTCTGGTGCGACGGCGGCGGCATGTGGATGCGGCCTGTGATGGGCTCGAAGTCGTGGATCGAGAACGTCCACGGGTACACGTACCCGTCCCAGCCGACGACGTCGAAGGGGTGGTAGTCGAGGACGTACGACTGGTGGCCGTCCTTGATCCGCAGGCGCACGAGGAACTCGCCGCGCTCGCGGTGCGTGCGCAGCTCCGTCGGCGGATGGATGTCGCGGTGGTAGTACGGCGCGTGCTCGAGCAGTTGTCCGTACTCGTTGCGGTAGCGCCGCGGGATCTCGATCAGACCCGGCGACTCGAACACCAGGTGCCGCTGCTCGCCCTCGGTGCGGAAGCGGTACGTCGTCCCGCGCGGCACGACCACGTAGTCGCCGGGCCTGTACGGCAAGTCGCCGAAGATCGTCTCGAGGGTGCCCGATCCCTCGTGGACGAAGATCACCTCGTCGCCCTCGCCGTTCCGGTAGAAGCCCTCCATCTCGCCGGTCGGACGCGCGAGCGAGATCTCGACGTCCTGGTTCCACATGAGGAGCCGCCGCCCCGTCACGGGATCGCCGCCGGGCTCGACGTTCCACGTCGTGAAGTGACGGTGTGCGTGCGCATCGGGGACCCACTCCTCGCGCACGATCGGCTCGAACGGCCCGAGCTCCTGGACACGGCACGGCGAGGTGACGTGGTACAGGATCGACTCGTTTCCCGAGAACCCCTCGAGGCCCATCACCTCTTCGGTGAGGAGCGTCCCGTTCTCGCGGTGCTGCACGTGTCGCTTGCGCGGGAGGTCGCCGAGCCGGACGTAGGTCGGCATCAGAGATTGCCGCGAGCCGCCTGCTCGCGCTCGATCGCCTCGAACAGCGCCTTGAAGTTCCCGTCGCCGAAGCCGCGCGCGCCGTGGCGCTCGATCACCTCGAAGAAGAGCGTGGGCCGGTCCTGCGCGGTCTTCGTGAAGATCTGCAGCAGGTAGCCGTCGTCGTCTCGGTCGGCGAGGATGCCGAGCCGCGCGAGGTCGGCGTAGTCCTCCTCGATCGCGCCGACGCGGTCAGCGACGTCGTCGTAGTACGCACCCGGTGTGTTGAGGAAGCGGACACCGCGCGCAGTGAGCTCCTCGACGGTGCGCACGATGCTGTCGGTCGTCATCGCCACGTGCTGCACTCCCGGGCCCCCGTGGAAGTCGAGGTATTCCTCGATCTGGCTCTTGCGCTTCCCCTCGGCCGGCTCGTTGATCGGAAACTTGATCTTCCCCTGGCCGTCGCTGAGAACCTTCGACATGAGCGCGGAGTACTCGGTCGAGATCTCCTCGTCGGTGAAGTGCAGCATCTCGGTCATCCCGAAGACCTGCTCGTAGAACGCGACCCAGTGGTTCATGCGGCCGAGCTCGACGTTGCCGACGCAGTGGTCGACCGCGAGCAGTCCGACGCCCGGATCGCGGGGGGCGTCGATCGGCTCATACCCCGGGAGGTACACGCCCACGTATTCATGTCGTTCGACGAACGTGTGGACGACGTCGCCGTAGGTCGCGATCGACGCGAGGCCGACGCCGCCGTGCTCGTCCTCGACCCAGTGCGGCTCCGCGACGCTGCGCGCGCCGCGCTGCACGGCCTGGCGGTACGCCTCGGTCGCGTCGGGGACGCGCAACGCGATGTCCTTGACGCTGTCCCCGTGCCGTGCGACGTGATGTGAGATCTCATGCGCCTCGCGCAAGGCCGTCGTCAGGACGAAGCGGATCTCACCCTGGTCGAGCACGTACGACGCGCGGTCGCGGACGCCGGTCTCGGGCCCCGCGTAGGCCGCCCGCGAGAACCCGAGCGCATGCTCGTACCAGTACGCCGCCTGCTTCGCGTTCCCGACGAAGAGCTCGACGTGGTCCCAGCCCTCGAGCGGCATGAAGTCGGCCGCCTGCCCCGGTACCTCGGTCTGGGGATGCGCCACGGCGGGAAGCCTATGCCCGCGGGCAGAGTTGCCGTCTCAAGTTTCCAGCTGGCACTGCCGATGGTCGAGCCATGGAAACCCACTTCGCACCATTCACCGAAGTACCCGAGCCGGCGGTGCCCGCCTCGGACGAGCAGACGGAAGCGCTGCTCGCCGATCTCGATCGCGCCGCCCAGACGCTCGGCATGTTCCGTGGCGAGCTCAACCGGCTGGCGATCGAGCGCGACCGCGCCCGGGACGACGCCGCCCGTCAGCGCGAGGCGATGAGCACCGTCCGCGCGAAGCTCCTCGAGGTCGCCGAATCGATCGCGGAGAACCGGTGAAGAACCTTCCGCTGAAGCTGCCGCAGGGACGCCGTCGGCGCGAGCTCGACTCGCTTCGTCGGGATCTCGAGCTCCAGCGGGAGGCGATCGCCTGGCTCGCACAGCGTCAGGACGACCAGGACGCGCTGCGCGAGTACCTCGGCACCGCGCTCGGAGACCGGCTGACGCGGGTCGAGGCGAGGCAGGACGGCGAGGTCGCCGTTCTCCGCGACACGAAGGCACGCTTCGAACAGTCGACGCGCAAGTTGAACCGCGAGCTCGTCGCGCTCGTAGAAGAGCTCGCCTCGTAGATCAGTGCTCGTGCACGGCGGCGTGCTGCTCGATGAACTCGAGCACACGCCGCCAGGCATCTTCCGACGCCTCGGCGAACTCGTCCTGCTTGCGGTCGAAGAAGCTGTGCGGCGCGCCGTCGTACGAGATCAGCTCGTGGTCGACGCCGGCCGCCCGTAGCGCAGCCTCGAACGCGGCGTTGTCCTCTCCGGTGATGTGCGCGTCCGCGCCTCCCTGAAGCGCGAGGATCCGCGAACCGATGTCGCCGACTCGCGGGATCACGTCGGCCGGCCGGCCGTAGAAGCCGACCGCCCCGGCGAGGCCGTGACCCGACGCCGTCGCGAGCCACGACGCGCGTCCGCCGAAGCAGAACCCGACCGTGAAGACGGCGCCGCAGCGGAGGTCGCGCAGATACTGCACGGCCGCGCCGATGTCGGCCTGGATGCCGGCGTCGGTCGTCTGCTCGCGGTGCGGCTGGTACTCGAAGTCGTCGCCGCGCTTCGCAACGCCGGCCGTCCGGCCGAACCAGTCGATCGCAACGGCCGCGTAGCCCCGCTCGGCGAAGCGGAGCGCCAGCTCCTCGTAGAAGCGGTAGAGCCCGCGGACGTCGGGAAGGATGGCGACGCCGACCGCGGCGGGCTCCTCCGGCAGGGCGGCGAAGGCGGCGAATTCGTTCCCGTCGGCCGCCTCCAGCACGAGATCCTCGTGCGAGACCGCGGCGCCCGCGATCGTCGGAACCGGCGGGGCGGAGTCGAGGTCGAAGCACATGCGGCGGCGAGCGTAGCGGCTGCTTGAACCGTCAAGCGTCGCTTACCTAGACTTCGTATCGCCGTGAAGCAACGCCGCCCGAACCCGAGCGAAGACACGTCGAAGACCCGGGAATGACCGCGACCGGGACGGAGGCGAGGCTTCCGGGAGCGGACGCGGTCCTGCCGCTCGCGGCGCACGAGAACTTCCCGGTCGCGCTGCGCGTCCTGGGCAGGCGGGCGGGCGCGCACCTGCTCGCGATCTACGGCTTCGCCCGGCTCGTCGACCAGGTCGGCGACGAGATGGCGGGCGACCGTCTCGTGGCGCTCGACACGCTCGACGCGGACCTCGCGCGCGTGTGGGACGGCGAGCCGCACCATCCGCTACTCCGGCGGCTGCAGCCGACCGTGCGCGCGTGCGGCATGCCGCGCGAGCCGTTCCTGCGGCTCGTCGAGGCGAACCGGCAGGACCAGGTCGTCTCGCGGTATGCGACGTACGAGGAGCTCGCCGCGTACTGCGATCTCTCCGCGAACCCCGTCGGCGAGCTCGTGCTGTACGCGTTCGGCTGTGCCACGCCGGACCGCATCTCGCTCTCGGATCGCGTCTGCACGGGGTTGCAGCTCGTGGAGCACTGGCAGGACGTCCCCGAGGACTACCGGCGCGGGCGCATCTACCTCCCCGCCGACGACATGGCGCGCTTCGGTGTCGGGGAGCACGACCTGGGCGAGGCGCATGCCAACGTGGCGCTGCGCGAGCTCCTCGCGTTCGAGGTCGCCCGTGCGCGGGCGCTGCTCGACGAAGGCGCTCTGCTGGTGCGGCTCCTGCCGTGGCGTGCGCGCGTCGCCGTTGCCGGGTACGTCGGCGGCGGGCGCGCGAACGCGGATGCGATCGAGCGGCGCGGCTACGACGTGCTGCCTGGTCCGCCGAAGGCGAGCGGTGCACGAAAGCTCGCCGCGCTTGCGAGGGCGTTCGCGTGAACGCGCTGTACGACGAGGCCCGCCGGATCGCGCGTGCGTCGGGCTCGAGCTTCTACGCGGGGATGCGACTGCTTCCCGCGGAGCGGCGCGACGCGATCTTCGCGGTGTACGCGCTCGCGCGCCGCATCGACGACGTCGCCGACGGGACGCTCGCGCCGGAGGAGAAGCTGCGCGCGCTCGCGGACATCCGCGCGTCGCTCGGGGGCGACTCCGACGATCCCGTGCTCGTCGCCGTGCGGGACGCCGCGCACCGGTTCCCGATCCCGCTCGACGCGTTCGGCGATCTGGTCGACGGCGCCGAGATGGACGTGCGCGGCACCGACTACGAGACGTTCGCCGACCTCGTCCTGTACTGCCGTCGCGTTGCCGGATCCATCGGCCGGCTCGCACTCGGTGTCTTCGACGCCCGCGACCGCGAGCGCGCGGACGGCCTCGCCGACGACCTCGGCGTCGCGCTCCAGATCGGGAACATCCTGCGCGACCTCTCCGAGGATCTTCCAGCAGGCCGGTTGTATCTCCCGCGCGAGGACCTCGACCGCTTCGGCGTCGAGCTTCGCGACGGGCGTCTCGCGGGGGACGCCGAGCTTCTCGTCGCGTTCGAGGCGCAGCGTGGCCTCGAGTGGCTCGCGCGCGGCCTCGAGCTGGTGCCGCTGCTCGACCGGCGAAGCGCGTCGTGCGTGCTCGCGCTGACAGGAGGCTACGGCCGTCTGCTCGGCCGGATGGCGTCCGACCCTGCGCGTGCCCTCGCAGCGCGGCCGTCACTCCGGCCGTGGGAAAAGGGCTGGGTGCTCGTGCGGAGCCTCGCGGCGTGAGGGGCGCACGGATCGCTGTCGTCGGCGGCGGGCTCGCGGGGATCGCGGCCGCGCTCGAGTGCGCGGACGGGGGCGCCGAGGTCACCCTGTACGAAGCGCGGCGCCGGCTCGGCGGCGCGACGTTCTCCGTCGAGCGCAAGGGCCACTGGGTCGACAACGGCCAGCACGTCACGCTTCGCTGCTGCGTCTTCTACCGCGACTTCCTGCGCCGCATCGGCACCGAGCACCTGATCGCGATGCAGCCCCGGCTGCGCATCCCGGTGCTGCGGGAGGGAAAGCCGCCCGCGTGGATCGAGCGCGGACACGCGCCCGCGCCGCTCCACCTCGTGTCGTCGCTCATGTCCTACGCGCCGCTCAACCGCCGCGAGCGGATCGCCGCTGTGCGCGCGGCTGCCGCGCTGCGCCGGCTCGACCCGAACGACCTGCGGCTCGACCGCTTCACCTTCGGCGAGTGGTTGCGTGCGCGCGGCCAGTCGCAGCGTGCGGTCGACGCGCTCTGGAACCTGATCACGCTGCCCACCCTGAACGTGGACGCCGAGAATGCGTCGCTTGCACAGGCGGTGCAGGTCTTCCGCACGGGGCTCCTCGACGCGAACGACGCGTGCGACATCGGCGTCGCAGCAGTTCCGCTCCAGCAGCTCCACGGGGATGCCGCAGCGGTCGCGCTCGACGACGCCGGCGTGCGCGTGCTGATCGGCATGCCGGTGCGGGGCATCGACCGCGAGCCCGGCGGCGTGCGCATCTCGCTCGACGACGGCCCGGACACCGCGCACGCCGCGATCGTGGCCGTCCCGCACTACGCGGCCGGCGAGCTCCTCCCGCCCGGGGTCGTCGAGACGGATGCGCTCGACGAGCTCGGTACGAGCCCGATCGTGAACATCCACGTGCACTACGACCGCCGTGTGCTCGCCGAGCCGCTCGCCGCCGCGCTCGGCTCGCCGGTGCAGTGGCTCTTCGACCGAACCGCGTCCGCGGGCATCGAGACGGGGCAGCTCGTCGTCGTCTCGCTCTCGGGGGCCGACGACGAGATCGGCGAGCCGGTCGACACCCTCCGCGACCGCTACCTAGCCGCGCTGGCTCGTCTCCTGCCCGCCGCGCGCGACGCGGAGGTGCTCGACTTCATGGTGACGCGCGAGCCGAAGGCGACGTTCCGCGCGGGCCCCGGCACGCGCGCATTGCGTCCGCCGCAGCGCACCGACGTGCCGGGCCTCTACCTCGCGGGCGCATGGACGGACACCGGGTGGCCGGCGACGATGGAGGGCGCTGTTCGAAGCGGCCTCGCCGCGGCGCGCGCCGCGCTCGACGATCTCGCCGTCGGCGTTCGCGCACCGGAGGAAGCAGTCGCGTGAGCACGACGCTCTCGACGTCGGCGGCGCAGCTCGCGCTCGAACGCGCGCGTGACCACCTGCTCTCGCTGCAGCAGCCCGACGGCCACTGGAAGGGCGAGCTCGAGACCAACGTGACGATCGACTCCGAGGATCTCTTCCTTCGCCACTACCTCGGCATCCTCGAGCCGCGCGCGACGGAGGCGACCGCGAAGTGGATCCGCTCGAAGCAGCGCGAGGACGGGTCATGGGCGACGTTCTTCGGCGGACCCCCCGACCTCTCGACGAGTGTGGAGGCGTACGTCGCGCTGCGCATCGCCGGCGACGAAGCAGGCGCAGAGCACATGCAGCGTGCGGCTGCGTACATCCGCAGTGCCGGGGGCGTCGAAGCGACCCGCGTGTTCACCCGCATGTGGCTCTCGCTGCTGGCGCTCTGGTCTTGGCACGACGTCCCAGTCGTCCCGCCGGAGCAGATCCTGCTGCCGCCGAGCGCGCCGCTCAGCATCTACACGTTCGGCTGCTGGGCGCGGCAGACGATCGTCGCGATCGCGATGTGCTGCGCGCTGCGTCCGTCACGCGCCGTCGGCTTCGGCATCGACGAGCTGCGGAGCGGCGTCGTGCCATCGACGCCGCGCGGGTTCTGGACGCTGCTCGACCTCGCACTCCACCTCTACGAGCGCCGCCCGATCGGTCCGTTGCGCCGGCGGGCGCTCGCGAAGGCGGAGCGCTGGGTCGTCGAGCGGCAGGAGCGCGACGGCTCGTGGGGCGGGATCCAGCCGCCGTGGGTGTGGTCGGTCATCGCGCTGCACGCACGCGGCTACCCGCTCGACCATCCCGTGCTCGAGCTCGCGTTCCGCGGCCTCGACAGCTTCACGGTCGAGGACGAGCTCGGCCGCCGGGTCGAGGCGTGCCAGTCGCCCGTGTGGGACACCGCGCTCGCCGTGATCGCGCTCCTCGACGCGGGTCTGCCGCCGGAGCACGAGGCGATCCAGCGCGCGGCGCGCTGGCTCGAGGGCCGCGAGGTCCTCGAGCGCGGAGACTGGGCAGTGCGCCGGCCGAACCTCCCGGCCGGAGGTTTCCCCTTCGAGTACGCAAACGACAACTACCCCGACGTCGACGACACCGCCGTCGTCGTGCTCGCGCTGCGACGGGCGGGGATCGCGGACGCCGCGTGCGAACGCGGCATCGCGTGGGCGCTCGGCATGCAGTGCTCCGACGGCGGCTGGGCGGCCTTCGACGCCGAGAACACGAGCGACCTGTGCGCGCGGCTCCCGTTCTGCGACTTCGG
>JAFAHG010000059.1 GCA_019237315.1 Actinomycetota bacterium | reverse complement strand
GCTCGCGCTCTACCGCGGATTGCGCGCGGACGGCCGTGACAACGTCGGCGTCGTGCTGCAGGCGCGGTTGCGGCGCACCGAAGGGGACGTCGCCGGCCTGCACAACGTGCGGCTCTGCAAGGGCATCTACGTCGAGCCGCCGGCGATCGCGTACCAGGACGCGGAGGAGATTCGCGCGAGCTTCCGCCGCACGCTCACGGCGCTGCTCGACCAGGGCACGTACGTCGGCATCGCGACGCACGACGAGTCGCTGATCGACGACGCACTCCGGCAGGTGCGCGAGCGCGGACTCTCGCGCGAGCAGTACGAGTTTCAGATGCTGCTCGGCGTGCGGCCGGAGCGCGGCGACGCGCTCGTGCGCGGCGGGCATCGGCTGCGCGTCTACGTTCCGTTCGGCACGCACTGGTACGAGTACTCGCTGCGACGCCTGCAGGAGAATCCGGCGATCGCCGGCTACGTCGCGGCGGACGTCCTTCGCCGCCTGCGTCCGTAGACTTGCCCAGTGACCGACGGCTTCGTCGAGGGGATGCCGAAGGCGGAGCTGCACCTCCACATCGAGGGCACGCTCGAGCCCGAGCTCAAGTTCGATCTCGCTGCTCGGAACGGACTCGAGCTTCCGTACGCGTCCGTCGAGGAGATGCGCGCCGCGTACGACTTCGACGACCTGCCGTCGTTCCTTGACGTCTACTACGAGGGGATGAGCGTCCTGCGCACCGAGCAGGACTTCTACGACCTCGCGTCTGCGTATTTCCGCAAGGCGCGGTCGCAGAACGTGGTGTACGCCGAGATCTTCTTCGACCCGCAGGCGCACACGTCGCGCGGGATTCCGTTCGAGACGGTGGTCGACGGGTTGCGTCGCGCGCAGGCCGACGCGGGATTCAGGACGCAGCTCATCATGTGCTTCCTGCGCGACATGAGCGCGGAGTCGGCGATGGAGACGCTCGAGCAGTCGCTTCCGTTTGGAGACTGGATCGTCGGCGTCGGCCTGGACTCGGACGAGAAGGGGAACCCGCCGGTGAAGTTCGCGGAGGTCTTCGCGCGTGCGCGGCGCGAGGGGTACCGGCTGACGATGCACTGCGACGTCGACCAGGAGAATTCGGTCGCGCACATCAGGCAGTGCCTCGACGAGATCCGCGTCGAGCGGATCGACCACGGCGTCAACGTCCTCGAGGACGCGGCGCTCGTGGAGGAGGTTCGGCGCCGCGGGCTCGGGCTCACGGTCTGCCCGATCTCGAACAGCTACGTCACGAACGGGTTCAAGGAGCGCGAAGTGAAGGCGATGCTCGACGCGAACCTGCGCGCGACGATCAACTCCGACGACCCTGCGTATTTCCCCGGGTACGTCAACGAGAACCTGGTCGCGGTGCAACGTGCCGCTGCGCTCTCGCGCGACGAGATGACGACGCTCGTGCGGAATGCCTTCACGATCAGCTGGCTCGACGAGGACGAACGCGGTCGCTATCTCGATGCGGTCGACGAGTACGTCGAGTCAGCGACCCAGTAGCTCTTCGAACCACTCGACCGACTTGGGGCTCTTGTCGCCCGTGGCGTTGTCGGCGCGGAAGAAGCGGCGGTAGAGCGGGAGCGCCGGCCCGAGCCGCCGTGCGAGTGCGCGGACGCGGGCTTCCGCTCGGACCGGGTTGCGGCGCCGGCCCATCCACGCTGCGAACGCCTCGTCGTGCCAGCGAACGACCTCGACGAGATCGGGGTCGTCCACGAACCGCTCGAGGAAGCGCGCGGCATGCGAACCGTGGTGGGCGTCGCCTCCGACGGACGCCGAGGATTCGGGTGCGCGGTACTTGAACGAATCGTGAACGAGCGCGGCGAGGCGAAGACGTCGCCGCTCGTCGGGAGACGCCGCTTCGCGGTCGACGTTCGCGAGTACGTCGGCGATGTGCGTCTTCACCGCGCCTTCGGGATGGCCACGGCGAGGCGTTCCCCATTCGATTCCTTCGCGCCACTCGGGGTCGGCGGCGATCGCGCGTTCGGTCTCGGTCTCGAGCGCGAACGGAAGCTCGCTCACACGGTGAGAGAGAACCCGCCGTCGACGACGAGCGTCTGGCCGCGCACCATCTCGGCATCGGGCGAGCAGAGAAACGCGACCGCCCCCGCGACATCTTCCGGCGTCACGAGCTTCCCCGCGGGGTTGGCGGCGCCGGTCTTCAGCATCTCCTCGCGGTTCGGGAAGTGCTCGAGCGCGCCGGTCTCGACGACGCCGGCCGACACGGCGTTCACGCGGATCCCGCGCGGTGCGAGCTCGACGGCCAGGTAGCGCACGAGCGACTCGAGCGCCGCCTTCGACGTCCCGATCAGGACGTAGTTCTCGAGGACCCGGTGCGAGCCGAGCGACGAGATCGCGACGATCGAAGAGCCCGGATGCATCTGCGGTGCGGCCGCGCGCGCGAGCGACAGGAGTGCGCGAGCATTCGCGGTCATCGTCCAGTCCCAGTGCTTGTCCTCCGTGTCGAGCGCAGCGCGCACGACTCCCGTGGCCGCGTTGTGCACGAGCACGTCGAGCGGCCCGAGCGCCGCGACTTCCTCGGCGACGCGGTCCGCGCTGACGTTGCCGCGCACGAGCGTGACGTCGGCCCCGAGTGCGCGGAGCTCGTCTGCCGTTGCTTCCGCCGCCGCGTCGTTCCGCAGGTACCCGATCGCGATCCGGTCGGCGCCGTCGCGCGCGAAGCGAAGCGCGATCGCGCGCCCGATCCCGCGCGAGCCGCCCGTGATGAACACATTCACGGGGTCTGACCCCTACCGCTCATCGCGCCGCGCCGGCGCCGCGAAAAATCCCCTGCAAGCGCCTGTGGATCGTTTGTTGCAACTGTTAAGGGTCTGACCCCGGGCCTGGCCGAAGCGGACGGTCCGCCGGTGCGCTGCTCGGGATCTCGCCCCAGCCCGGCCGCGTCTGCGGTTCGCGGCCGCCCTCCTCCGCCTTCGAGGAGGCGTGGCCGAGGCGGTCGAGCAGCGCGATCTTCTCCTCCGCGTAGCGCCGCACGTCGTGGCTCTCGGGCAGGTCCGCAACGAGCTCACGGACGCGCGCGCGCAGCTGATAGGCGAAGTGCGGCGTCGCCGGCCCGACGAGGCGGTCGACGTCGTGCCGGGTCGGCTCCACGCGAGGACTCTAACCCGACCCGCCCCGGTAGTGTCGGTACGTGGCTCGCCGACTCTCGGGGGTCGACGCGATGCTGCTCGGAACGATCCTCCTCTGGGCGCTGAACGTCACCGCCACGCGCTACGCGCTCACGCACGGCTTCCGCCCGCTCGCGTACGCGACGATCCGGTACTTCGCCGCCACCGGTCTCTTCTTCGTCTTCACCTGGCAGCGCGAGCGCTCGTTTCGCATCGCGCGCAGCGACGCGAAGCAGGTCGCGCTCGCCGCGCTGCTCGTCTTCCTGAACCAGCTCTGCTTCGTCAGCGCCCTCCACCTCGCGACCGCGTCGACGGTCGGCCTCGTGCTCGGGACGACGCCGGTCCTCGTGGGCGTCTTCGCGCTTCTCGGGGGCATCGAGCGGCCGTCCCGACGGTTCTGGCTGGCGGCCGCGGTCTCGTTCGGTGGTGTCGGCCTCATCGGCGCGGGAAGCCAAGGGGGTGTGTCCGGAGATCTCGTCGGCGATCTGCTCGCGTTCGGGACGGCCGCGACGTGGGCAGGTTACTCGGTCGCGATCGCCCCGCTCATGCGGCGGTACTCCGCGTTCCGCGTCAGCGCGCTCGTGCTCGTGGTCGGGTGGGTGCCGCTCGCACTCGTCAGCATCCCCGAGCTTGCACGGCAGAGCTTTCACTTCTCCGGGCTGACGTGGCTCGCGTTCGTGTACGCGGTCATCGGCCCGCTCTTCCTGACGAACATCCTCTGGTTCACCGCGATCGACCGGGTCGGGCCGTCGCGCGCGTCGCTCTTCGCGAACCTGCAGCCCTTCTTCGCCGTGCTCTTCGCGCTGCTCCTGCTGTCCGAGCACCTGAACGGGTGGGAGATCGCCGGCGGCGCGGCGATCGCCGTCGGCATCGCGCTCGAGCGCGTGCACAAGACGCCGCCGGTGCCGGTCGAATGAAAGAGCGGCTCTCGCGCAAGCCGGACGGCTACGCGTACACGATCCGCCGCACGCTCGCGATCTACGCAGGACTGATGGTGACGCTCCTGCTCGCGTCGCTCGACCAGACGATCGTGGCGACGGCCTTGCCGAAGATCGTCACGCATCTCGG
>JAFAHG010000036.1 GCA_019237315.1 Actinomycetota bacterium | reverse complement strand
GCAGTCCCCGACGAGCGCCGCCGCCTCGCGCGCGCTCCCCGCCTCGCCGACGATTTCGACGTCCGCGTGTGCGGCGAGGAGGTACCGCAGCTCGGACCGCGCCGGAGGCTCGTCGTCCACGATCGCGACCCGGATCATCCGGACACGTCTCCGTCAGCCATGTCCGGCGGCAGCCGCCGTGACGGAAGTGTGACAAACGATCCACAGGGTCACTCGACCGGCACCTCCAGGCGCACGATCGTGCCGAACGGGAACGAACGCAGCTTCACGCCCTCGCCGTAGTGCGCCGTCAGCCGGCGGTGCACGCTCGCGAGGCCGAGGCCGAGGCCGTCCTTGCCCTCCGACACGCCCGGCTCGAGGACGCGGTCGAGCGCCTCGCGCGCGATGCCGCGGCCGTCGTCGCGCACCGTCACGCGCAGCCGCCCGCGCCGGACCCGGCCGCGCACGACGATGCGCAGCGGGTTCTCGGTCTTGCCGTGCTTGACGGCGTTCTCGACGAGCGGCTGCACAAGGAACGGCGGCACGCGCACCGTGCGCGCGTCGGGCGAGACGTCGATCGTGACCGCGAGCTGCGACCCGAAGCGCGCCTGCTCGAGCTCGAGGTAGCTCTGTACGTGGTGCAGCTCCTCGTCGAGCGTCACAAGCTTGTTCGGCCGCGAGAGCTTCGAGCGCACGTAGTCGGCGAACGCGAGCACGAGGCTCCGCGCGCGGTCGGGGTCCGTCCGCACGAGGGACGCGATCGTGTTCAGCGCGTTGAAGACGAAGTGTGGCTCCATCTGCGCCTGCAACGCAGTGTTCGTCGCGCTCGCGAGCTCGGAGAGCTGCAGCTGCGCAGAGAGCTGGTCGCCGAGCTGCGCAAGGAGATCGACGGCGGAGTCGCGAAGCGGCGATCCGTCGGTCGCGTACGCGACGACAGCGCCGACGGGGCCATCCGACAATCGCAGAGGGACGACCGCGGCAGCGCCGAGCGGACACGCCGGGTGCCGGCAGTCGACGCGGATCCCGAGCGGCGCGACGAGCGGCCGGTTCTCCGCGATCGCCTGATACACGGGCCGTATCGCGGTGTCGCCGGCGGCGTGATGGTCGGCTCCCGCGCCGACGTATGCGAGGACGCGCTCCCGGTCCGTCACGGCGACGGCGCCGAACCCGAGCTTCTCGAAGAGCTCGTAGGCGAGCGTGCGCGCGGCCCCTTCCGTCAGCCCCCGCCGCAGCTCGGGAAGCGTGCGCGAGAGCACTTCGAGCGCCGGAACCTCGCGCCGCGGCCTACGTGCGCGCGGCACGGCGCTTCCGCAGGCGTTCGACCTGCTTCCAGGTGCGCGTGTTCAGCACGTCGTCCTTCGTCAGCCACGCGCGGCGCGCCTGACCGATCCCGAGCTCGACGTAGTCGAGCGCGGCGAGCTGGTGTCCGTCGGAGTCGACGAGGAGCTTGAGCCCCGCCTCGCGCGCGGCACGCGCGTGGACGTCGGTGAGGTCGAGCCGGTCGGGCTGCGAGTTGATCTCGAGGAAGGTCCCGGTCTCGAGCGCCTTCTCGATGACGCGCTCGACGTCGATCTCCGTCGGCGCACGCTTCCCGATCCTCCGGCTCGTGAGATGGCCGATGCAGTCGACGTACGGACTCTCCATCGCAGCGAGCACGCGCTCGGTCGGCGAGTTGTCGAACCCGTGGTGCACGGACGCGACGACCCAGTCGCGCGTCTCGAGCTCGTCGTCGCTCATGTCGAGCTCACCGTTCGCGCGGATGTTCACCTCGACGCCCTTGAGGATGCGCAGCGGAACGCGCCCGGACAGCGCGTCGATCTCGGCGTCCTGCTGCTCGAGCCGACCGTCGCGGAGACGCTGCGAGTGGTCGCTGACGACGTAGTACTCGTAGCCCTTCTCGACCGCACGCGCGACCATCGCCTCGAGCGTGTCCTTCCCGTCGGACCACGTCGTGTGCGTGTGCATGTCGCCGCGCAGGTCCGCGAGCTCGACGAGTCGCGGCAGTTCGCCGCGACGCGCAGCGTCGAGCTCGCCGAGATCCTCGCGGAGCTCCGGTGCGATCCACGCGTAGCCGAGGAACGCGTACACCTCCTCCTCGGTCGCGAACGTGTGCACGGTGCCGCTCTCGACTTCCGTGATCCCGTACTCGGAAACGGAGAGCCCGCGTCGCACCGCCGCCTCGCGGAGCGCGACGTTGTGCGCCTTCGAGCCGGTGAAGTGCTGAAGCAGGTTGCCGTACGACTCGGGCGGTACGACACGCAGGTCGAAGCGAAACCCCTCCTGCGAGACGACCGTCGCCTTCGTCGGCCCGTGGGCCGCGACTTCGACCACCCAGGGAAGCGCACAGAACGCGTCGAGAAGCGCCTTCGGATCGGACGCGGTTGCGATGACATCGAGGTCGCGCACCGTCTCGCGGAAGCGACGAGCGGAGCCGGCGATCGACACCTTGTCAGCGGCGGGATGCGCGGCGAGCGCCTCGACGGTCGCGCGCAGTCGCGGCAATGCGTTGCCGAGCAAAACGCGCCGCGGACCCTCCGCGGCCTGCGGCTTCGCGAGCGCCTCGAGGATCTTCTCCTCCGACTTCGGACCGAGCCCGCCGAGCGTGCGCAGTTGTTGCGCTTCGGCGGCAGCGCGGAGCTGCTCGACGGTCGTGATCCCGAGCTCCTTCCAGAGGCGGCGCGCGGTCTTCGGCCCGAGGCCGGGGAGCCGCATGAACGACGTCACCTCGGCGGGCACGACGGCCTTCCGCTTCGACAGCGCGTGGATCTCCCCGTCGCGCGTGACCTCGACGATCTTCTCCTCGATCGTCTTGCCGATCCCCTGCAGCTCCTTCGCGCGTCCCTCGAGCGCGAGCTTCGCGACGGAGCTTGGGGTCTCGCGGATCTGCGCGGCCGCACGGCGGTAGGCGCCGATGCGGAAGCCGTCCTCGCCCTCGAGCTCCATGAGGTCGGCGAGGAGGTCGAACTGGGCCGCCAGCTCCGCGTTCCTGGGCAGCGCGTCGCCCACGCCGTCGATGATATTTCTGCGGCAGTTGCGCGCGACGATCTGCCTCCCGACGTACAACGAGCGCGACAACCTCGAGCCGATGCTGCAGGCGCTCGCCGGGGTGCTGCGCGAGGGCGACCGCGTCCTCGTCGTCGACGACGGATCCCCCGACGGCACCGGGGAGCTGGCGGAGCGACTCGCCGGCGAGCTGGGGTTCGTCGACGTCCTCCACCGCACGAAGAAGGAAGGGCTCGGGCCCGCCTACATCGCGGGGTTCCGGCGGGTTCTCGGCGGCGACGCCGAGCTCGTCCTCGAGATGGACTGCGATTTCTCGCACGATCCCGCCGACGTGCCGCGGCTGATCGCCGCCGCGGAGGCGGGCGCCGACCTCGTGCTCGGATCCCGGTACGTGGACGGCGGCTCGATTCCCGACTGGGGAATCGTGCGGCGCGCCGTCTCCGCCGGCGGGAACCTCTACGCGCGCGCCGTGCTCACGAGTCCGCTGCACGACCTGACCGGCGGCTTCAAGTGCTTCCGCCGGCACGTGCTCGAGACGATCGACCTCGATGCGATCGCATCGAAGGGCTACGCGTTCCAGATCGAGACGACCTACCGGGCGGTCCGCGCCGGATTCCGCGTCGTCGAGGTGCCGATCACCTTCGTCGACCGACAGCGCGGCGGCTCGAAGATGAGTCGTGCGATCGTGTTCGAGGCGGTGCGCGAGGTACCGTCGCTGCGCGCACGGGCACTACTCGGCCGTCTGTAACAATCACACCGTGCGCGAGGTCACAGATGCGAGCTTCGAGCAGGAGGTGCTGAACGCGGGCCGCCCGGTCGTCGTCGACTTCTGGGCTCCGTGGTGCGGACCCTGCCGCGCGGTACAGCCTGTCCTCGAGCAGCTCTCCGGCGAGACCGAGAAGGTCGAGTTCGTCAAGCTCAACATCGACGACAACCCGTCGACAGCATCGCGCTACGACGTGCTGTCGATCCCGACGGTGATCCTGTTCGACGGCGGCGAGCCGAGGGAGACGCTCGTCGGTGCGCGCCCCGCTGGACACTTCCGCGAGGCCTTCTCGAGCTACCTCTGAAAGTGCTGCCACCCGGCGAGCTCGTACGGCTCGCCGTGGAGGAGCAGCTGAACGCCCTCGCCCGCCTCCACGCGGCCGATCGTTGTGCATGTGTACCCATGCACAACACCCTTTGGGACACTGGCCAGAAGCTCGTAGTCCTCTCCGAACGCGAGGTCGCCGACACTCGCCCCAGGAGCGAGCGGGACGTGCTCCAGCTCGACGACGCAGCGAACGCCCGAGCGGCGCGCGATGTGCGCGACGTCGACGGCGAGGCCGTCCGAGAGGTCGAGCATCGCGTGCGCGACAGCTCCGAGCTGACGTCCCTCGCGTAGCCGCAACGGGGGGCGCACGTACCCGCTGCCCCGGAATGCCGCGCCCGCAGCGCCGAGCGCACCCGTGACGACGAGCTCGTCGCCGGGCCGTGCGCCGGCGCGTCCCGGCACCCGTTCCGCGCGGCCGATCGCAGTCACGCTGATCGCGACGAGCGGCGCCTCCGTCGTGTCACCGCCCACGACGGGCACGCCCGTCTCGGCCATCCCTTCGTAGAGCTCGACGACGTCGCCGGCTTCCGTCGCGCCGGGAAGCGCGAGCGACACCATGAGCGCCTCCGGTTCGGCGGCCGAGGCGGCCAGGTCGCTCAGGTTGACCGCGGCGGCCCGCCAGCCGAGGTCGCGCCAGCCGATCCAGTCGAGACGGAAGTGCACGCCTTCGACGAGTGCGTCCTGTGTGACGACGACGCCGTCGCGAAGCTGCGCCGCGTCGTGCTCGACGCCGACGATCAGGCCGCGTCGCTCGAGCTCCGCCAGCAGGCCGAGCTCACCGAGCTGCGAGAGCCTCATCCACCGCCTTCCGCACGCCGGGGTCGGTTGCCGCACGGATGACGGCGACCCCGGCGGCCCCCGCCCGGATGCAGTCGGCCGCATTCGTCGCGTCGACGCCGCCGATCGCGATCACCGGCACGGCGACCGCGGCGCAGATGCGGGCGAGCTCGTCGAGTCCGATCGGCGGGTCCGCATCGTGCTTGGAGGGCGTCGGCCAGATCGGCCCGACGCCGAGGTAGTCCCCATCCGTTGCGACCGCGTTCGCGTAGCTCGTCGCGGAACGGCCGAGGATCAGACCCTCCGCACGCGCACGTTCGGCGCCGCTGTCGCCTTGGCCGAGGTGGACGCCGTCGGCGTTCAGGGCCAGCGCAGCGGCGACGTCGTCGTTCACGATGAACGTCACGCCCAGGGTCGCGAAGTCGCGTCCGCGCGCGACGACGTCCTCGGTCGGCGCCTTCACGCGCAGCTGCACGACGGTCGCGCCGGCGGCCACAGCCTGCCGCGCCGTCTCCAGGTCCTCGACGAGTGCGTGGACTCTCACGAGAGCTTCGCCCGCGCCCCGACCGTGGCCGGGTCGAGTGCGGCAAGCGCGTCGTAGAGGTTGACGTGGAAGCTGCCCGGCCCCTTCGCGTCGACCGCCGCGTCCTCGCCGGCGACACCAAAGGCGACGAGCGCCTCGACCGCTCCTTCGAGCGGCGTCGCCGCCACTGCGAGAAAGCAGCCGGTGACGGCGCTCGACATGCAACCGGTACCGGTGATCGCCGCCATCAGCGGGTGGCCGTTGGCGATCGCGACCGTCTGCGTTCCATCGGACACGTGGTCGACCGCTCCGGTGACGGATGCGACGACTCCGAGCGACCGCGCGGCCTCGCGTGCGAGCTCGCCGGCATCCCCTCCCGCTCCGATCGACTCCACGCCGCGCACCTCCGCGGAGACGCCAAGCAGCGTCGCGATCTCGCCGGCGTTCGCGCGCAGAGCTTGGACGTCGACCTCGTCGAGGATGCGTCGGGCCGTCTCCGTGCGGTAGCGCGTCGCGCCTGCGCCGACGGGATCGAGGACGACGGGAATGCCTCTCCCGTTCGCGGCGCGGCCCGCCGCGACCATCGCGTCGACCCAGTGCGGCGAGAGCGTGCCGATGTTGAGGACGAGCGCTCCGGCCAGCACGACCATTTCCTCGACCTCTTCACGTGCATGCGCC
>JAFAHG010000048.1 GCA_019237315.1 Actinomycetota bacterium | reverse complement strand
GAACGTCCTCGATGTCGACGCCCGAGGCGCCCGTGCCGCCGGTGCTGTCGGCCGTCGACTCGAGCACGTGGACGCGCCGCTCGACCGCCGACTTCCGGTCGGCAAGGTGCTCGACGTCGGGCACGAGCACGATTGCGGTGTCGTAGGCCTGGGCGGCGACGGTACGCCGGCGCTGCAGGTCGCCGACGTCCGGCTCCTCGGACTCGTCGGCAACGACGGTCGCACCCCACTCGGGTCGGTGTTCGCGTCGCACCAGTGCCTCCAGGCGTCCCCGCTCGGCCTCGATCTCCTCGCGGGAGCGAGCGTGGGTGCGGGCCTGGTCGCGGCGACGGGCGTTGGCGAAGGCCTCCTCCATGGCGGCGACGCGGGATGCCATGTCGGCGCCCTCGATGCCGGCCTGGTCGAGCACGGACTCGATCTCGTCGCGGACCTCGGCCTCCTCGGCCTCGGCCTTCTCCAACTGGCGCTGCAGGTGAGCGGTAGCGGCTAGTTCGGCCTGCTGGCGCACCATCCCAGCGGCCAGGTTGGGGTCGTCGACGCCAAAGGGGGCGCACGCCCGCATGAGAACAGCGCGCGCCTTCTCGGCGGCCGGCTCCGCGATTTCGCCAAGCTCTCGGCGCACGGCGTCGATCTCGTCGGCGGCTCCGCCCAGGTTGGCGACGGCGGTGGCGTAGCTGCGCACCTCCTGCTCGAGGGCGAGTGCTTCGGCGGCGTCGACGTCACCGGCGAGCTCCTGCCACTCGGACAGCGCGACGCGGTGCTCGAGGGCGGACAGATGCAGGCGCTCGCGCGCGTTGGGGTCGATGGTCGCGTCGATGCGCCGCATGTGGAAGGACAGGTACGTCGGGACGCCGGCCTTCTGGAGCACCGCCTGCTCGTCGGCTTCCACGTCCTGCAGACGCCTGCGGGGGCCCACGAACGACCAGAGTGCGGCGCCTGCCGCGCCGACGAGCGCGACCGGAGCGATGATCGGCACGATCGGCAGCGTGGCCACGCCGACCAGGCCGGCGCCGCCCGTTGCGAGCAGACCCTGGCGGCGGCGGGTGGCGAGCACCCGCTCGGCCTCCTCGACGGCCGCGTGAGCCATCTCGATCTCGGTGGCGACGTCGAGGTTCACGCCGACGGTCTCGAGACCGCCCAGGGCCAGCGACTCCTCGTCGAGGCGGGCGGCCGTCTCGAGCACGTGGCGGGCGGTTTCCCAAACCGCGTCCTGATTCTCCGACGCCAGCCGCACCACCGCCGGGTGGCTGGGCTCGGGCAGACGAGACGTGGCGAGCGAGGAGAGCCTCTCGGCGAGCTGCTGGCGGCGGCCCTCGGCCTCGCTGTAGGCGCGGATCAGGCTGTCGAGCTTGGCCGGCACCCGATCGGGGGTCGCCAGGGCCTGGGCGATGGTGGCCTCGTCGAGGCGCTCGCGGCGGCCGAAGCGCTGCCGCGCTTCCTCGAGATGAGCGTCGGCCTGCGACCACCGCTTGGCGGCCCGCATGGCCTGCCGGCCGTTCTCCATGAACCGGCGGTCGGACGCGGCACCGACGTCCCCGGTGCGGGCGGCGGCCGCTTCGGCGCGCACCCGCTCGAGCTGCGCCAGCAGACGCGCGTAGCGGCGCTTGGCCCCACCCTCGTCGGCCTCGCGCAGGCGCTCGTCGATCTCGGCCATCTCCTCGCGCAGGGCCTCGACGGCCTGTCGGGCGGCGAGGGCGGCCTCGAGCTCGTGGGTGATGGCGGTGAGGGCGGCGCGTGCCTCGGCCAGTTCTGGCGTCTCGGGGACGCCGAGGTCGGCGGCGAAGAGCCCGACGCCTGCCTCGTCGACGTGCGCCAGCTCGTGAAGGCGGGTGCTGTCGAGCCCCAGCGCGGCGATCAGGTCGGGTGCGGCACTGCCGTCGTCATAGGTGTGGAAGACGGCGCCGCTGTCGCCCCGAGCCAGCGTCACCCGGCGGTCCTGGCCGTCGCGGTAGACGAGCACGGTCTGTCCCGCCGGGCCGTCGGCCAGGCTGCCGAGAAGGCTGTCGACCAGACCGCGGCGTTCGGGTGCTTCGAGGCCGCTCAGTACGGTGATGCGCTGGTGAAAGCGCATCCGTAG